>DLQD01000059.1 GCA_002480015.1 Opitutia bacterium UBA7441 | reverse complement strand
CGGGGTGGGCTTCCAACCGGTCGGAACAAAATTACCGTCTGCATCAATATAAATCTCCGGCGGAGTGAAGACATCATATATCCATTCGGGGCCGGCGGATTGCGCGACCGGTTCCGGCCAGTTCGCCTCGCGGGATTCAGATACTGGTACGGTCTCCGCGACATACGGATTGTCGGCAGGTTCGGCGTTGATGGCGGCCCTTGCCGAGGGTGCCTTACCGGACTTTTGCAGGTAGAGAAAGGCTCCACCGAGAAGTAAGAGCACTGCGACGACGAGGAAGAGTTTATCGTAAATCTTATTCATTCGAAACTAAACGTTATCTTCAGCAGAATCGGCCGGAAGGACGATCTCGATAAACTCGAGAGTGACAGTAAAGGTGGATATATTTTCGGAAATGACCGGTTTTTGAGCCTCTTTGGGCGCGTCCGCCTCGCCCTGGCCGCCAAAGGCACCAAAGATGGCGTCAAGATTGTTTCCTCTGGGCGGGGCCTTGGTGGTTTGACTACCCGAAGGGCGGGTTACTTCGATGCTACGAACGACGATCGGCAGGTCGAACTTGGCCAGATCATTGAGAAAACCGCGAAGCGAGTCGGTGTAAGCGGTAAAAGTCATACTGAAAGCCAGCGTGTCGATCGCACCCGGCACACGCGCCGAAATGGCAGAACTGATCTGAAAATTCTTGTCGCTGTTTTGGCCACTCGATCCACGCTCCAGAACTTCCCGCTTGACCGAGACAATACCCGCAGGTTTGGCATCGAATAGCCTGTTCAGCAAGTAGCTCAGAATTTGGCGCTGTTTGTCGAGCGTGGCCGAACGCTCTTCGTCGTCGAGCGGTTTGGCCTCGTTGATATACTGCTCAAAGCCGAAAGCGAAGTCCTTAGGCAGCGAGATCGGCGCCGCTTCGCCGTTGGCATCCATCTGGGCGGCGGCCTTGCGTTGATATTCAGAAATATATTGCTGAATCCCCGCCATGACGCCGATGCCATCGGTCGAAGTGCTGAGACGCGCGCCACGCTGGAGATCGGCGCGGATGTTCTCGAGGACGGCTTCCAACTGAGCGACGTTTTGCTGAGACGCCGCCACATTCGCCTCCGTCGGCGCGGGGTCGGCAAAAAGCATACTGTTCAGGCGAGCTTCTGCGGAGCTGATTTGCTGCTGGGCTTTTCCGATCGTACCCGATTCGGAAAAAGCAAGGTAGGCACCTGCAACAAAGATGAGCAGGCAGACAGCCAGAACAACGGTGAAAATTAAATTTTTCTTGATGAGATCCATGGTGTCTAAAGCGGTTTGGATGTATCCACGACCAAGTTAATAGTAAAAGGCAATACGTTGAGTCCGCTGCGCAGGCTGCTCCAGTTTATCGCCGGCGGATTGGAGGATACGATAAACTCGGAGCTCTCAAAGCTGGACTGGAGGCTCTTAATCCGGCGGGAAAGCACCTCTTGGTCGATCGCACCTTCCCCGTTGGCCGTCTCGCGGACGAGCATCTGCCCTTCGAGCACCACTTCATAGGAGGGGCTGCCCCCCTTCGGATTTTCTCGGAGCACTGCCAGAGTGTCCAACCAAGTATCTTCAACCGTCGACAAGCTCTGCTGAAGCTCGGCGAAGAACTGAATCCAGTTCGTCTTGGAATTCATCAAACCTTCCACCATACGGATGGATTGACTGAGCGCCTGCGCTTGATCTGCGTTATCCAGGATCTTGGACTGCCGCTGTTGTAAAGGCGTGACTTGTGCCTCCGTCGCCTTCGCGGCGTCGATATATTCGGCGCTGAGCTGTTGGTAGCCCAAAAAAGCTGGCCAGGGAGCCAGGGCAAGGCAGATCGCCGCGACGAGGAGAAAAGGCTTCTTGGAAGCAAACTCCATCTCTTTCTGGATCTCATCCGGCAGCAAGTTAACGCCGGCGCCATCGGCGACCATGTCTTGAGTGGCCGCTCCGATGATCTCACTGATCTCCAACCGTAACGCGGTCGCATCGGAGCCAATTTCGCCGGCTAGGGTCACATTTTGGAGCGGATCAAAAAACTCAACGGATACTTTCTGCGTAGTTGCCAGTTGCTCGGAGAGGCCTTCAAGCAAGGCGCCCCGCCCACTGAGGAGTATACGCTTCGGCGCGGCGCCGCTCTTTTGGCGCCGGTAATTCACGATCGACCGCGTGATTTCCTGGCTCATGCGACGTGTGAACGAATCCGAGCAGCCAGTCAGCAACTTGGCGCCTGAATCGTCGTCCGAATAATCCAAATCGCCATTAAAGAACTTGTGCTTAATCTCTTCGGCCTGCGCAAAAGGCTTACCGAGGCTATCAGCGATGTTTTGAGTCAGAGAATTGCCGCCGAGTTGAATATTGCGAACGAAGAAACCATCCGAATTCTTAAAGAGGAGATTTGTCGAGCGGGCGCCAATATTGATCAGCAGCACATCCTCATCCAGCTCGGGATAGGCGAATTGAATCGCGTTATAATCCAATACCGTGGCCGCATGGATCGTATCCACGATGAAACCCGCGCGTTTCACTTCCCCGCAAAATTCATCGATGGTGTTCGATTTACAGGCGATGAAGAGCACCTCCGTCTCGACCCCATCCTCACCGACGACTTGGCTGTCCCATACGACTTCGTGCAATGGGTAAGGGATGTTTTGCTGTGCTTCGAAGGCGATAATCTGCGCGCGTTTCGATGCTTCGACGTGGGGAATCCGGATCGTCTTGGTTAAGACCTGATTACCGGGAATAATGAAGGACGCCTTCCCCGAAAGATTGTGCTGGCCATGCAAGGCATGTAAGGCGGTGCCAACGGCACTGAGCCATGCCTCGTCGTTGGAATAATCATACCGGAGTGTCTCCGTAAGCAGTTTCTCGATTTGCAGGGCTCCTCCACTCGAGGAAACCACGGCTGCAGTGACTCGGCTTGCGCCGCAATTGATGATAAGTTGCTTAGAGCTGCTCATTCAGGAAATGTTAAGTGGGTAAGAATAAAAAAATGGAGGGCGAACTTCGACGAAATACCCGTCAGCTCAATCCCGGACATCACGACGAAGAAAGGCCGGCAATTGACTCACCCGACCCAGATCAATTCCGGAGGTCAGATAGATCGGCATGAGGACGTGCTCATTTGCCGCACCCTCTGCATCTGCCTTCGAAATAAATGAATTCAAAATCTCCAAGTTAGGAATATTACTGCTCATCGCAGCTTTCTGCGGCTTTTGAGCCTCCCCGTCGACAGAAACTTCGACATAGTAGAAATCGGGATCCGTCTGCAACTGGTCACGCTCCACGATGAGGCCCGGCAGGTAAAAATAGACGTTATTATCATCCCCTTTTTCCATGATAACAATCTCCACCTCGCTCGTGTAGTAGTCGAAGGCGCGGTCTTCATCATCCCTTTGGTAGGCCAGATAAGCCTTCACCTTAATCTTTTCGACATAATTTTTATCGCGGGCTTCGGGCTTGGGATTCCCCTCGCACGAGAGTTCAATCTCCATCTGGATCCAATCATCACGCAAGGAGTTAAAATCAACACGGTCAACTTTGATCGCCTCTTGAGCAATCAACGCCTTCGGATTCAGAAAAATAGCCAGAATGGCCACAACGGCCACAAAGAATTTGTTCATGTTGTTGGGGAGTGTGCGTGGGGGGGGGATAAATTAAACCAGCGCTATTTAAGCGATGGAAATTAGCATAGTTATGTATCAGCTACGCCTATAGCAACCCCTTTTTGAGGGAAATTCCGTCGCCACGCCTCGCCTCCAATCGAGCTTTGCGGCATATCGGTTTTTCTCATTGTCACCGCCACGCGACGCGCTTTCGACTTGCAGTCCCGCTCCCGCAGTCAAGCTTCCTTATCTATGGCCACACAACTGCCCTTTAAAATCAGCGTGCTTGTCTTCGTTCGCAACGCACAAGGCGAACAACTACTCATCCAACGAACGAAGTCTCCCAACTTGGGTTGCTGGAGTCCCATCGGAGGCAAATTGGATATGTCGAGCGGTGAATCCCCTTATGAATGCGCACGCCGTGAGACCGAAGAGGAGATCCGGCTGCAGATCGACGACAGCGACCTACACTGCTTCGGCTACATTTCAGAAAAAAGCTACGAGGGCGCGGGGCACTGGCTGATGTTCCTGTTCGACTGTAAAAAGCCGCTGCCACATCTCCCGGCAACGATCGACGAGGGGCACTTCAGTTTCTTCAAGCGTGCGTTGATCGACGAGCTCCCCATCCCGGAAACGGACCGCACCCTGCTCTGGCCCTATTACGACCGATACCGAGAAGGCTTTGTCGGGCTCAGAGCGGATTGCGATCCTTCGGGACAGCTAAGCATCACTGAAGAACTCCAGATCGAACCCTAAGCAAAACGATAGCACACGGGCTAGTGCCCTGAGTTGTCAATAATCAACATAAATGGGTCGTGCGGTAGCGATGCGACGCCGGCCGCGTCGACCCAGTAGCGATGCGACCCAGTCGCGTCGATCCGGTAGCGATGCGATGCCGGCAGCCAAAATTGCCCAGTC
>DLQD01000004.1 GCA_002480015.1 Opitutia bacterium UBA7441 | reverse complement strand
GTGTCTTGTTCATAACTAAAAAAAAGTTAGCAGTGAAAATTTAGAAGGTAGGTGATCGTTTTGGATAGGTTATTTTTATCGAACTCCTAGCTTCTGATTCCTGTATTATAAATCCATGTCCTCGGCTAAGGTGCCGGTGCTCTTCGACGGGGCGTGAACGCTGGCTTCGATGATAAGATGCCGGCGGTAGGGACGTAGGTTGAGCACCTTGAGGATGGCGACGAAGAGGATGCCGAATAGGGTGGAGGCGTAGGCGGCCATAAGGCTGGCTTCGACAATGCCGACAGCAACGAGGATGAGTGAGAGCACGGTGCCGCCGAGGCCGACGTAGAGGCCGAAGTCGAAGAGGTTTTCCTCATTCTCGAGAAGTTGAAGTTTGAGCGCAGGGCTCAGCTTTTGCTTGGAGATTTCCTTTAACTTGATCAGGCAGAAGCTATAGATGACGAGCTGCACGATGAAAAAGAGTGCGAGCACGAGGAGAGTGACTTGATTGATTTCTTGCATGGCTTTAACAGGTGTTTTGAGAGATTGTAGTGAGTCGGCGACCATGAATTCGATGCGTGGCGCGGAGTCGGTTCCAGATACGTTGTTATGAGATTTGAGAATTTCCGGCTCGAAGAGCGTCCAGAGTGTGAGGGCGACGACGAGGCTGGTGAAAAAGTTGCGTGCGGCGACGGAGGGGGTCGCCCAACCGACTGGCTCGACTTCGCGCAGGCTGGCGCGCCATGCGGCGCCCATCGCGAGGGCGAAGGCAAAGCCCGCGAGCACGAGGAGAGTTGCTTTGAGGGCGAGCGCGATCTGGCGCTTGCTTCGGCTCAGTTCGACAAGGCTCTGAGGGCGGTAGTGTTGCAGCCACTCGACGACGCTGCGGGCAAGTCCGGCGGGGCGGTAGATCGGCAGGGCTGTGTCGAGGATTTGTTGGACGGCGACAGGGCCGTTTTTCAACGCGATGTCGAGATCGCTCGTCCCCGTCTCTGGGTAGGTGGCCAGGTAGTCAAAGACAGGCCCAGGGGCACCCTCGAAACGCAGCGAAGTATAGAGAGCATCGATCCGGTCAGGCTGCGCGCGGAAGAGAGTCGCCATCTGTCCCCAGTCGGCGAGTTTCTCGGCGTCGGCTGCAAGATCGGCGAGGGAACGGTGGTCGAGTTGGCGACCAAGCGAGAGGGTAGCGATGACGAAGTCTTCCAGCGTGCGCACTGCGGCGGGGGTGCCGAGGGCGGCTTGAGCGGCCGTTTGACCGATTTGCTGCGCCAGAGCGGGGCTGAAATGGCCGCCTTCGACCAGGAGGACGAGTGTGAGTATGCCGGCATCAAAGGGTGCACCGGCAGCGTGACGGGCGGGGTGGAGTCGGAGTAGGCCGGGGATGTCGCGAGCATCGAGGAGCGCGGCCACGTTGGCGTTGCTCGAATCGGCGAGCATGCCGCTGAGTGAGGCGCGCTCACTGCGGGGCAGCAATTGAGGCAGGAGTGGGGCGATGGTCAGGCCACCGCTGCGATCAGACTGCACTAGTTCGAGAAAGTCTTCCAGTATACGATCAGAGCCACCGCTGGCGCGCAGGCTGGGGCGTTGGTCGATCAAGGCTTGAATCTGTTGCATATAGGGCCGCTTGACAGCCGGCGAGAGTTGTGCGGCCTCGATGATGCGGAGGGCGGATCCGACGTGCGCTGAGCGGATAGTTTCGCCTAAAACGGTTTCAAGCGCACGACCGTTCTCCGAGCTCGCCTCGATCACTGCCATGTCGATCGAGCGTAAATGGGCCGGTATCAATAGCGCGGCTGCAGCGAGCAGCACGGCGATACTGAGCAGGGCGATTGTCTTGAAAAGTGCCAGCATGACTAGATGAGTCACGAGCATGCGCACTTTCGTTCCACTGGCAACTCTACAAAGGTATAGGAATTCGATTTGCCAAGCGGGGTGCCACGCATTGACTGCCTGCTATGGATGCTAAGGAAGTGAAGGCTTATTTTGATTCGGAGGGGGTGGTGGACTACTATGCTCAAGCGGCGGCGGAGCTCGGGCTCTGGGTTTCCGAAGAAAAGATCTTCACCCGTCTCTTTAAGCCGGAGGATTCCTTGATCGAGTTGGGCTGCGGGGCGGGGCGGATCGCGATCGGGCTCTACGAATTGGGCTATCGCAATCTTTTGGCGACCGACTATGCCCGCGGCATGGTCGAGCGGGCGCGCCACCTTACTAAAATTCTGGAGTATTCGATTCCCTTTCGGGTGTGCGATGCGACAGCGCTGGAGTTTGAGGACGACGTTTTCGACGGGGCTATTTTTGGCTTCAATGGCCTCATGCAAATCCCCCAGGCCGCCCAGCGCGAGCAGGCCTTGCGCGAGATTTTCCGAGTGATCCGTCCGGGCGCCTGGTTTGTCTTTACTTCGCACGACCGCGAACGATCGGCCCATCGTGACTTTTGGGCGGCAGAAACACTACGCTGGGAGTATGGCACCGAGAAGCCTGAGTTGGACGACTTCGGCGACCGCTCCGAGCCGATGGACCATGGTATCCACTTCATGCATGTGCCGACTGTAGCCGAGATGCAGGCGCAGCTGGCTCAAGTCGGTTTCCATCTCGAAGCCAGCGTGATGCGAAGCGATCTGGTCAAAGAGCCGGCCGAGGTGGAAGCTTTTGCCGATGATTGCCGCTTTTGGGTGGTGCAGAAGCCGCTTAAATCAGCCCTGCCTCGTTGAAGCTATAATAGCCGAGGCCCTGCGGGTCGTGTTTTTTGTGACCGACGATGATATGGTCGAGTAGGTCGATGCCGATGACCTTGGCCGATTCGCGCAGTTGCCGGGTAACTTGTATGTCGGCTCGGCTCGGTGCGGGATCACCGCTCGGGTGGTTATGCACGGCGATGATTCCGGAAGCGCTCAGGCGGATCGCTTTACGGAAGACCTCGCGCGGGTGTGCCAAGCAATTGGTGGCCGTGCCCTTGGTCACCTCCGCGCGCTTGAGCAGACGATTTTTCCGGTCGAGGCAGAGTACCCAAAAGCGCTCGATCTCCTCGCCCACCAGTAGAGGGCGGAAATGCTGCGCGACTGCTTCGCAGTTATCAAAGCAGACATCTTGGGCACCCTCCGCCGCGAGCACGCGTTTGGCAAAGTCCATCACGGAGATTAATTGCAGTGACTTTACTTTACCGATGCCGCGGATTTTCTGGAAGTCCTCGGCCGACCAGCGCAGGAGGTTGGATAAACTACCGGCCTCGTGGATTAAGTCGCCCGACATGCTGACCACATCGACGCCCGGTGGACCGCTTCGCAGGATCATCGCGATAACTTCGCGGTCGCTGAGCGCTTCCACTCCGAGTGCCTCCAAACGCTCTTGTGGGCGTTCGTTGGCCAACATGTCTTTGATTCGGCGATTGACTGGATAGGTGG
This sequence comes from Opitutia bacterium UBA7441, assembly GCA_002480015.1. Lineage (GTDB taxonomy): Bacteria > Verrucomicrobiota > Verrucomicrobiia > Opitutales > Coraliomargaritaceae > Thalassobacterium. The sequence continues at coordinate 14 of DLQD01000004.1, read as the reverse complement.
CGATCATAAATTAA
>DLQD01000106.1 GCA_002480015.1 Opitutia bacterium UBA7441 | reverse complement strand
GGTGGGGGCACCGGTAGTGCGGCTGCCCAAGTCGTGGCGGAACTCGCCGCGAAGACAGATGCCCTCGTGCTGGCCTTCGCCACGCTGCCGTTCAGCTTCGAAGGCGCGCGCCGCAAACGCATAGCCGAAGAGAGCATCGGCGATTTGCGGCAGTTGGTGCACGGCCTCATCCCATTGCCCAACGATGTGCTTCTGCAGGAAGGGGAGGAAGATACCAGCGTGCTCAATGCCTTTGCGGTGGCCGACCGTTGGATCGGGCGCGGCGTGAACTCGCTCTGTGCGATGCTTCTTAAGACGGGCCTGATCAACCAAGATTTTAGCTCGCTACGGTCGGTCTTCCAGGATCGGGGGGGCAAGACCATCTTCGGCACTGGCACCGCGACCGGCGGCGACTATGTGAAGGATGCGCTCGAAGACCTCTTCATCTGCCCGCTGCTGCATCTCGGCGACCGCCCCGCACAGTTGGATCGTATTTTGGTCAACGTGATTGGAGGCACGGACCTAGGCATCGCTAAGGTCAACGAGATCATGACACAAGTGGCCAAGCGCTTCGGCTCGCGCGAGGATATCGTCTTTGGTGCGGTCATTGATGAAAGCCGTAGCCAGAGCTTGGAACTCTGTATTCTCGGAAAGGCGGAGATGGATGCCGTGGCTGCCCCTGCGCCAGAACCGGCGGCGAAGAAAACCATCACCACCGGCCTCGGTTTGGAGACTGAAATCTCGCAGGACAATCAGTTCTCCAAACCCGTGCACCGATCCAAACTGCCGGGAAAAAAGAAGCAGCCCGATGTCAACCAAGACGAGTTCACCTTTATCGATAACGATGCCCAGCGCGGCTACTTTGAAAAGACCGACCGCAACGAATACAATGACGAAGACCTCGATGTGCCCACCTTCATGCGCAGAGGGATCAAGATAAAGATCAAATAGCTTATGCCTTGGTACCTCTACCATGCTCTGAAGCAGTTATTTCCTTCCGGGCGGTTTTTCTCCTTCTTCTCGCTTATGTCGATCATGGGTGTGATGCTTGGCGTCTGTGTTTTGATCATTGTGCAGAGCGTTATGAACGGCTTCGGTGAGGGCATCAGGCAGCGACTCACGGAGACGCAGGGTGATATCCGTATTCGTTCGAACGAGATTATTTATGATTGGGAGGATGTGCTCGATACACTTACAGAGCAATCGGAAATCGTCGCCGCGGCACCCTTTGCCGAAGGCGTTATTATGCTCCAACATCAGAACCGGCCACAATTTCCTTTTGTCCGCGGAGTGGACCCTTTGACCGAAGAGGCGGTCGTACCGATATCCAAGTTTCTGACGCTTGGAAATATGGAGGACTTTGACGATGAGGGCGTTTTCCTCGGCGAGGGTCTAGCTTATGCACTCAAGGCGGGCCCTGGGTCGACAGTGGAGGTCTTCACGCCGCTCATGCTCGAAGCTTTAAAGCAAGACGAAGTCTTGCTACCGCGTGAGTTCAAAGTAGTGGGGCTCTTCCGCACGGGGTCACCGCAGGTCGATGGTAATACCATGATCACTACCCTGCGCGTCATGCAGGAACTCTACGGTCTGGAAAACGGCGTCCATGGTATCGTCCTGAAGTTGCGCCCCGGTCAGGAAGCTTTTGGCTACAGCGTGGATCTTGAGCGCGAGGTGCTGCGTCCCGGCTTGAAGGCAGTTAGTTGGATCGAGTCGAACGAAGAGTTTCTGTTCGTCATCGAACAGGAGAAAAGGGTGATCTCGTTTATCATCATCTTTATCATTCTGGTGGCCTCATTCTCCATAGCGATCGCTCTGATGATGGCGGTCATCCGTAAGACACGTGAGATCGGACTGCTCGTGGCCATGGGCGCGCGTCCGCATCAGGTGGCCTACAGCTTTTGTTTCCAGGGCTTCGTCATCGGTTTTTTCGGCAACGCGATGGGGATACTCATGGCGATGATTTGCCTGCACTATCGTCGTCAAATACTTTCGCTCTATGCGGACATAAGCAATACGCAGACAAACTTCCTCGGGCAGTATGATGTCTATGAGATTCCGGTGCACTATTTAGCCTCGGATTTTATTACGGTAACTTGCTTTGCCCTAGTGATCTCTACCTTGGCCGGGCTTTTACCTGCGCTGCGTGCCGCCCGCCTGAAGCCCGCCGATGCCTTGCGCAGTGAATGATAGCGATACGATGCGGGATACGGGATGCTGGAAAACATGGCTGAAAACATGAATCACTCGAATAACATTTTACTGGAAGCACGAGGGCTCGGAAAAACTTTCCCTGGGGCAGATCAAGCGATCTCTGTATTGGACGGAGTTGACTTCGCCCTTCGCGCAGGCGAGAGCGTGAGCATCCGTGGTGAGTCAGGCAGTGGTAAGTCGACTTTGCTCAATCTACTTTCCGGCTTGGAACGTGCCGATGCCGGTCAGCTTTTTTGGCAGGGGAGCGAGGTGACGCGCTATTCGCTCTCGAAGCTCGCGGCCTCGCGGACTTTATTTATGGGCTTTGTCTTTCAGGCCTACTATCTGGCGCCCGAATTAAACGCGCTGGAAAATGTGCTCCTCAGTGCACGTATTGCGGGGCGTGTGGACCGTGCTGTGCGCGAGCGCGCGGAGGCCTTGCTGGTGCGGGTCGGCCTGAAAGAGCGTATTCGACACAGCTCGACCAAGCTTTCGGGGGGCGAGCGCCAGCGGGTGGCAGTCGCGCGCGCTTTAATCAATGATCCGCCTCTCGTCTTGGCTGATGAGCCGACCGGTAACCTCGATGAATCGACGGGGATGGCGGTGATGGATCTGCTCTTGGAAATTACGGACGAGTCGGCCAAGAGCCTCGTTTTGGTGACACACAACCCCGATTTTGCCGCACGAACGGAGCGGCAGTTGACATTGCATCTGGGCAAACTTGGATCATGAAGAAACCGATCGTAACGATCGTTCCACTAATCTTTTCGGCACATCGACAAGCTGAAAGCTGGCTACTTTAAAATCATTATGACGACGCATAAACTTCGAATCGGTTTTATCGGTGCAGGGGCCAATACCCGTAAGATGCACATTCCAGGCTTTCATAAGCTCGAGAACGTGGAATTGAGCGTTGTGGCCAATCGTACCCTTGCGTCGGCCGAGGCGGTTGCCAAGATGGATGGTATCCAGCGTGTAGCCGGAAATTGGCGTGAGGTGGTCGAGGACCCTGCTATCGACGCGGTTTGTATCGGCACCTGGCCGTATTTGCATGCTGAGGCGACTATTGCGGCCTTGGAAAATGGAAAGCACGTGCTCTGCGAGGCGAGGATGGCCTGTGATCTGACCGAAGCGCGGGCGATGCACGCCGCTGCGCAGGCGCATCCCGAATTGGTGGCCCAAATCGTGCCGGCTCCCTTTTCTCTGGATTTTGATGCGACGATCCGTGAAATGATTTTTGCGGGTCAGCTCGGACAGCTACTTGAGGTACGTGTCGTCCATACAGCCGGGCACTACGCCTGCCCGGGGTTGCCGATGTCTTGGCGTCAAGATATCTCCCTGAGCGGTAAAAATGTGCTGACGATGGGCATCATGCATGAGACGGTGCAGCGTTGGGTCGAGGACGATCCCAGTTGGCTCTTGGCGGATGGCGCGGTCTTCCATAAGACTCGTCAGTATGCAGGCTCCGATCTACCGACAGAAGTAAAAATTCCTGACAGTATCAGTATTCTCGGACGTTTCGCGAAGTCAGGTGCCCGCATGGTGTATCATTTCAGCGGCGTTGAATCGGGGAAGCCGCGGATGGAGTTTCGGCTCAATGGTTCGAAGGGAGCGCTCCGTTTTGATGCATTTCAGACCCTGCTGCTCTTTGCCAAAGCGGGCGAAACCGAAGAGAAAAAGATCACTTTGCCCCGTTCGCAGAGTCGAGGATGGCAGGTCGAGGCAGACTTTGCTCGCTCGATTCGCCAAGGTGCGCCTGTAGAGTTGACCTCGTTTGAGCAAGGTCTGCGCTACATGACCTTTACCGAAATGGTCGCCCAGTCACTCTCAGCGGATGCGCAGCGCGTGAATTGGATCGGGTAGCGCGCGGAAATCTTGTTCAGCACGTATTGTGGACTTGCATGTTTCTCTTTTGAGTCTCAATACTGTCTCAATAAGGACTATGGATGCCGAAAGCAAAACGACGACCGATATGCGGGAGACCTTCAAGGATTTCCTGACGAGTAAGGGGCTGCGTGTGACCAATCAGCGTCTGGCCATCTTTGATGCGGCCTACGAGCATCCTGATCATTTCACCGCAGAGGATTTGTTGGAGCGCTCGCGCGAGATCGACGATTCCGTATCGCGGGCGACGGTTTACCGGGCGCTGCCTATCTTGACCGAGAGCGGCCTGATCCGAGAGGTCGACGTGGGACGCGACTACAAGTTCTACATGGCCAACCGCAATCCCACTACTTTTCAAGCGCAGGTCATCTGCCTGGATTGTGATAAAATTTTCGAAATCGACGCGCCTTTCATGGAGTGGTATGGTAAGACAGTAGCCGATAAGCTCGCTCTTAATGTGGAGAGCCAGCGCCTACAAGTCACCGCTCATTGCGAAGAATTGAGTGCGAAGGGCAT
>DLQD01000025.1:3847-4172 GCA_002480015.1 Opitutia bacterium UBA7441 | reverse complement strand
ACGCTCCTGCTCGGGGATGCCGAGACGCTCGAACGTTTCCTTCACATCGTCGGGCACATCGTCCCAGGAGCGGGCGGGCACCTGCCCTTTGGAGAGGTAATAGCGGATCTTGTCGAAATCGATATTCTCCAGGTCCGAGTCCGCCCAGTTGGTCGGCATCGGCTTTTTCTTGAAAACCTCGAGCGCCTTGAGTCGGAATTCGCGCACCCAGTCGTCGTCGTTCTTAACATCAGAAATGTATTTGATCGTGTCCTCGGTCAGACCGACGCCGGCATCGAATTCGTAGTTTTCGGGATACTTAAAGTTTCCCTTCTCGGTATCGACG
>DLQD01000025.1:0-3797 GCA_002480015.1 Opitutia bacterium UBA7441 | reverse complement strand
GATGAATGATGATTGATGAATGATAGCGGAGTCGGCGCTTAGGCGTTTGCCGGGGCACCCGCGAACTCATCTTTGATCCAGTCGTAGCCCTTGCTTTCAAGTTCCTTGGCCAGTTCTTTGTCGCCGCTATGGACGATACGGCCGTCAAACATCACGTGGACGACGTCCGGCACGATATAGTCGAGCAGGCGTTGGTAGTGGGTGATAACGAGGAAGCCACGCTCTGGGCTGCGCATGTGATTGACACCATCCGAAACGATACGGAGCGCGTCGATATCGAGTCCGGAGTCGGTCTCGTCCATCACGCAATACTTCGGATCCAGCATCGACATTTGCAGGATTTCGCATCGCTTTTTTTCGCCGCCGGAGAAGCCTTCATTGAGCGAACGCGCAGTGAATTTACGGTCCATCTTGAGCGCGTCCATCTTCGCGTAGAGGTCTTTGTAATATTCGACCGCGTTGATGTCCTCACCCTCGGGCAGGCGCGCTTGGCGAGCGGCACGGATGAAGTTAGCGATGCTCACGCCGGGGATCTCCATCGGATATTGAAAGGCGAGGAAGAGCCCTGCGTGGGAAATTTCGTCCGGCTCCTTGCCGAGGATGCTCTCACCGTCGAGCAGGATCTCGCCGCCCTCCACAGTGTAGTCTTCGTGCCCGGCCATGACTTTGGCCAGGGTGCTCTTACCCGTGCCGTTGGGCCCCATCAGTGCGTGCACCTCACCCTTTGGGATCGTCAGGTTGAAGTCTTTAAGGATGGCTTGGCCATCGATGGAAACATTGAGATTCTTGATTTCGAGTGTGTTGTTCATAGTGAGTCGCGTTGTCGGATACGAGATCCGGGATGCGTGATCCGTGGTTCGGGATCCGGGTGATGAGTTTTAGTTTTAAGTTTTGAGTTTAGGTTTAAATGAATGTTTTAGTAATTAGCATTGTCCCGGTTCGCTTCGCGCCCCGTCTTCTCGCATCGCTCGGAACAGCTTTTCTCAACTGCCAGCTTGTTACGAACAGCAGTTACATTTGCCGTCGTAGGCGATGTCGATGTGCTGCGCGGAAAAGCCCTTTGGGAGGACTTTCATCAGCTCGTCGACCAGTTGGTCGGACAGTTCGATATCGACGATTTCGCCGCTTTCGCGGCAGTAGAAGTGGGCGTGTTGCGTGAGGTTGGGGCAGTAGCGGGTCGGCTCGCGCTCGAAATTGACCTGCCGGATGAGCTTCGTTTCGACGAGAGTTTCCAGGCAGTTATAGACCGTGGCCAAGGAGATGGTCGGCATATCCGCCCGGGCGCGGGCATAGACTTCGTCCGCCGTCGGGTGGTCGCGCTTTTCCAGCAGCAGGGCGAAAATATGCTCCCGCTGCTTCGTCGCGCGCTGCCCGCTACCTTCTAAGGCGTTGTTAAGCAGCTTTTTATATTGTGGTTCTAGTCGCATGTTGAAGGGTAGGTGGTCGTGTGTAGAATGATTCTAATTATCGAGTATAATGAGACTGAGTAGCAATAGAGTGTGAAACATAGCAGATTCAAGCCATAATTGGAATAATTCTAATTTTTGTCACTGAGCGAGTCGCGACATGGATTTCAAAGCCCGGCCGCTGGGCTCGACGGCCTGTCGTTGACGGCTGGCATCCAGGCAGCGGCGTATAGCTGCGAGGTTGGCTTCGAAGCCAGTGGCATCGGAAAAGGTTTGGGGACGTAGCCCGCAGCTTCAGCAAGGGTTCGTTGCGGTTCGCCTCATCGACGCGCTTGGAGTGCTTGCTAAAGCAGCGCTCTTACGGATCAGGCCAATCGACCACTGTCATGGTTCAACGCTTGTCCGGCGGTGTGAGGAGGACGCGTGTTTGCAGGCCGGCGAGGTATTCGGAGAACTCTTCGCCTTCGGGGGTATTGCGGAGGACGCGTTGGACCATGCCCATTTTAGCGTCGAGGTTGTCGATCATGGAGACGAAGACGGCTTCTGGGGTGGCGGCCATAGCGGCGGCGCCCCATTCTTTTTCGCCTTGGTGACTGAGAATAATGTGTTCGAGGCGCTCGGTCAGATCGGCGTTGAGTTTAGATTGGATCGCGGCTTTGCGGGCGGTGCGGAAGCCGAGTACGACGTGGCCCTGCAGGGTGCCGATGCGGCTGACCTTGGCGGCGAAATCTCCCTGATACTCTTCGAGCTTACCGATGTCGTGGAGGAGAATGCCGGCGATGGCAAGGTCGGCATCGACCTGCGGGTAGAGGGGGAGCAGGGCCCGCGCGGCACGCACCATGTGGGTGGTGTGTTCGAGCAGGCCGTGCCGGTAGGCGTGGTGCATGCTGATCGCGGCGGTACTAGTACGGAACTCCGCCCCCATTTCGTCCATCACGCGCTGCACGGTCTCGCGCAGCTGTGCATGCTCGATCGCGGCGATGGCTTCTTCGATGTGGGCCCAGAGTTCCCCTTCGGATTCCGGTGGGACTTCGACGAGTTGATGGAGCACGCCCTCGGCTTCCGCTTCGGCCGCGTCGACTTCTTCGGCGGCTTGGAGACGCGGGGAGAAGCGATCCTGGTAATATTCCGTCTTGCCAGCGAGGCGGATAATGGCGCCTTCGGCTACGCTTTCGAGTGCGGCGAAGACAGCCGAGTCGCCGAAGGCATTGGCCGTGAAGCTGCCGCCGCTGTCGCCCAGTTCGACGCTGAGGAAAGGGTTGCCGTTCTTCGCGGTTTTCACCGTCTTGCGACGCAGAATAAGAATACTGCGGAAAGGTGCCGCGATGGCGGGATCGAGCTGCTTGAGTTCTTGGACGGTTTTGAATTCGCTCATGGTTAGAAGTTAGAAGTTAGAAGTTAGAAGTTGGAAGTTAGAAAGATCCTGAATTCTAACTTCTGCGGATGCGCAGCATTCGCCGCCTAGTGTCCCGCCTTGGCGATATTTGCGCCCTTGGGCTGGCCGATCGCTTCGAGGAGCTCTTCGAACCAGGGGGTGTCAATGTTGAAGGGCTTGCCGCCGGCGATGCGGGGGAACTCGATGGCACGGAGAATGTTGCGGTCGTCCTCATCATGGCCGATCACGCCACTCTCCCGGACGACGGCGCAGTCGACGGCGAGGTCGGTGCAGCTCTTGATCAGGCGGATGTCTTCGACGTTGGCCGGGGCGGCGCGGGCGAAGTAGCCGCTCTTCTGCACGAGCACTTTCTCGGCATCGAGCATCTTGGCGAATTGCTTGCCAAACCACTTGCCGGGGTTGACGGCGTCGAGTTTGACGTGGCCAAAGGCGTCGCGGGGCACGTCTTCGCCGGCCGCTTCCATTTCCTTGATGATGGTTTCCACACCGGCTCCTTCGGAGATGAAGATGTTGACGTTGTCGTGCTCGTCCATAACTGCCTTGAGCCGATTGGCCTCAGCCTGGATGTCGACATCCATTTCCGGGATGAAGATGGCGTGGACGTCTTTGCGGATTTCTGAGAGGCCGATTTCTTCGGCCCATTCAAAGCGCTCAAGGCGCTTGCGATAGACGTCGGCCGTGGCGGCGGTGAGCCAGCCGCAGTTACGTCCCATGACTTCGTGGATGATGAGCATGCGCGGATTGGCGTTGTGCTCGGCGACTACGTTCTCGAAAAACTTCGCGCCCTCTTCGGCTGCCGTCCAGGCACCCAGGCTTTGGGCGATGGGAAAGACGTCGTTATCGATCGTCTTGGGCAGGCCGACGACGGTCAGGTCGTAATCGTTCTCGGCGAGGAAGGTGGCGAGGTCGGCGGCGGTTGTGTTGGTGTCGTCGCCCCCGATCGTATGGAGCACGTCGACATTGTCTTTGGTCAATTGGTCGGCGGCGACTTTGAG
>DLQD01000107.1:43250-46709 GCA_002480015.1 Opitutia bacterium UBA7441 | reverse complement strand
GGAGTAGTCGATGAACTCCCCCTTTTTGACATCAGGTAAGAGCTCGCTGAAGCGGATCGGGGCATATTGGAGGAAGTCCTCCGAGAGGGTGTCGAGATTGTGGCGCTGCTCGGGGTCGATGAGCGCGTGGGCGAGCATACTGTCGTAGCAAGCTCCGTTCACCGGGCAGTTATTTTCCGCGAGCACGGCGAGGTCGAATTTGAGGTTGTGCCCGATCTTGATGAGAGAGGCGTCGGCAAAGATAGGGCGCAGCGCTTCGAGCGCGGCGGCGGTCGCGGGTACCCAGTAGCCGCTCTGCGGCTGGGTGGCAAATGAGATGCCAACGAGCTCGGCAGCGCGAGGGTTGAGCGCGGTGGTCTCGGTGTCGAAAGCGAAGCTGCCGGCGGCGGTGAGGGTTTCGACTAACTCGGCCAATTCAGTATCCGTTTTGACGATACGGTAGTCGGTCTTTAGGTCGGCCAGCTTTTTGAAAGCGATGTTCGGGAGCAGATCGAGCTGAGGGCTGGTGTCGGCTTTGTGTGTGCCTTTGGCCGCCTTCTCGTCGTCTTCGCTCATCAGGACGAGGTCGCTCGCGGTTTGCTGCGCAGTGAAGTCGGCGCCGAAGATCCGCTTGCCGAGGGTGCGGAACTCGAACTCTGCGAGGAGAGGGGTGAGTTTTTCCTTGTCCGGTTCGTTGAGCACAATGGCATCCCAATCGGCTTGTATGGGGACATCGAGTTGGATGGTCGCGAGTCTTTTGGAAAGAAGGGCCTGATCGGCGTGCTCGCGGATGCGCTCCTGTTGTTTACCTTTGAGTTCATCGACGTGTGTGATGATCCCCTCAACGCTGTCGTAAGCGGCGAGGAGTTTTTCGGCGGTCTTTGGCCCGATGCCGGGCACCCCGGGGATATTGTCCGAGACGTCGCCGCAGAGGCCGAGCATATCGATAACCTGCTCGACGCGGGCGATACCCCATTTGGCCTTGATCTCATCGACGCCCCAGATCTCCGCGCCGTCGCCTTGGCGGGAGGGGCGGTACATTTTGATCTTTTCGGTCACGAGTTGGCCAAAGTCTTTATCGGGGGTGACCATGTAGATTTCGTCGAAGCCTTCGGCCTCGGCGCGATGAGCGAGTGTGCCAATGATGTCGTCGGCCTCATAGCCGTCGAGCTTGAGCACGGGGATGCCGAAGGCCTCGGCTACACGGTCGAGGTGGGGCATGGCCGCAGCGAGGTCCTCCGGCATGTCCTCGCGGTGAGCCTTATACTCGGGGTGGATCTCATGGCGCTCGGTCGGCGCGGAGGTGTCGAAGACGACGGCGAGATGGGTCGGCTTCTGCTTCGTCATCAGCTCGATCAGGGTTCCGGTGAATCCGAAGATAGCCGAAGTATTGAAGCCTTTGCTCGTGTAAATAGGGCTGCGGATGAGAGCGAAGTGCGCGCGATAGGCCAGCGCCATGCCGTCGAGTAGGTAGAGGGATTTCATGTGGAGATGCGAGATGCGGGATGCGGGACTGTCTGGCTTCACTTAGAGAGCTAAGACGTATGCGAGTTGGCTGGATTTAACCGCAGAGTTCGCGGAGAGCGCAAAGGATAATGAGAAATTATTTCGTACATTCTGCTAACTAAGTAGTTCGCCAAGTTTGATTCGTTAAAAAATTTCCTGGACGAGCGTCTTTAAATAATCGCGCCCTTGCTCAACGTCGGTAAAGGCGCCGTCGAGTTGGGCTTCGTAGGCGCGGTCGAGGAGCTTACTAAAGTGGGGGCCGGGTTTGATGCCTAGGTCTATGAGGTGACGACCAAGGAGGATGGGTTTCGGGGCGTTGTCCTGGATGGCGAGCTCGGCGGTTTTGTCGAGTAGCCATTGGCCTTCGGGGAAGCCTTCGGGCTGAATCGGCGGGCGGCCGTACGTATCGGCATGGGCGACGCGGACGAGGCGATCGATACGTTTGACCCGGGCAGCGAGGCGGCGGATGGCGGAGTCGCCGGCGCCGTCGCGGTAGAGGGCGAGGGGGCGCATGTGCTGTTCGACGAGGGGGAGCACTTCTTCGAAGATTTTTTTCTGGCGGGTGAGGCGCTCCAAAAAGCGCTGGGCGACGGGCACGCCGAGCACGTCGTGGCGGGGGCTGCGGATGCGGCCGTCTTCGTCGGTGTATGTGGTCTCGGGCTTGCCCAGGTCGTGGCAGAGCACGGCCAGGCCGACGATAAGGTCCTCCCATTCGTCGCCCGTGCGTTGAGCGGCGTAGGCGTCGAGGCAGTGGAGTGTGTGCACCCAGACGTCGCCTTCGGGGTGCCACTTGGGGTCTTGGGCGCAGCCGTCGAGGGCTTTGAGTTCGGGGAAATATTGTAGCCAGCCGCAGGCTTTCAGGAAGCGGAGCCCATCGCCGATTTGGTGGCCTTTGAGGATGAGTTTTTTCCATTCCTCCCAGAGGCGCTCCATAGGCAAGTGCTCGGGGGAAAGCTGGCGGCAGAGCTCAATCGTCCCGGGGGCAGGGGTCAGGTCGAAACGGGCGATGAATTGCATGCCGCGAAGGACGCGGAGCGGATCTTCGCTGAAGGCCTCGGAGACGTGGCGAAGCCGGCGGGCTTGGAGGTCGGCTGCGCCATCGTAGGGGTCTAGCTGCTCGCCTGTCAGTGGGTCGTAGCTGATGGCGTTGACTGTAAAATCACGACGCGAGGCGGCTTCGCGAGGCGACATAGTCGGGTCGCCCTCGACTTTGAAATCGGTATGCTTGGGGCCGATGCGCGACTCGCGGCGGGGGAGGGCGAGGTCGATGTCGAGCCCTTTCAGAATAAAGACGCCGAAGGCGCGGCCGACCGTATCGAGGCGGAAGTGTGGCTTGAGCGCAGCTTCGACGGCATCCGCGTCCAGTCCATAGACCTCCATGTCGATATCCTTGGCGGGAATGCCGAGCAGCCCGTCGCGCACGCAACCACCGACCAAAAGTGCGCGTCCGCCGGAGGATTTGAGCAATTTAGCGACCTTGAGTGAAGCTTCGTGCTGAGGCTTTGGTATGTTTTCGAGAATGCTCAAATCCAGTGGAAAGTGGGAAGTGGGGAGTGGTGAAGTGGGGAGTGGGGAGTGGGGAGCTGGGAGTGGGGAGTTATCTTAGTTTGAAGATGAGAGCGTGGGTCATGCGCTTGATCTCATTCGAGAGGTCGAGGGCATTGTTTAGCTCAGCTTCTGAGATGTAAGCTAGTTTCTTTGCTAGTATTAGCTGAGTTTCGACTTCAGCCCTAGAACCTGATGCAATTGATAGAAAATTCCTGAATTCGGCAGTTCCGTTTCTGGCTTGCCCTTCGGCAATATTAGACGGGATCGACACGGCAGCTCTACGTAGCTGGCTGGTCAAGCCGTAGATTTCTTCCTTTGGAAATTGCTTTGTCAAAGTGTAAACCAGTTCGGCTAGCAACATCGCCTTCTGCCAAACGATTAAATCTTGGTAATTTTGTATACTCATGCCTTCAAATGCTCCCCACT
>DLQD01000107.1:0-43111 GCA_002480015.1 Opitutia bacterium UBA7441 | reverse complement strand
CTAGCGAATCGTAGGACCACCCCAGTGGAGTTTGTCGCGGACGATGGCGAAGTGGGAGTGGTCGGGGTTTTGCATGAGACGGAAGCTGCGGTCCGCGACAGCGATCTCGATCGGAAAGTTGTCTTCTGACTTAAAGCGGACACGCCCGTCTATGGTGATACGGGGACAGGGGCCCGGCTCGAGATGGGAGACGCGGATTTGCGAGGAGTTGTCAAAAATGACAGAGCGATTGCCGAGGGTGTGCGGGCAGATCGGCGTCATGGCGATAGCGCTGACGCGGGGGCCGATAATGGGGCCGCCGGCGGATAGGTTGTAGGCAGTGGATCCGGTAGGGGTGGAGAAAATGAGACCGTCGCAGTGATATTCTGAGACCGGGTTGCCATTGGAGGCGACTTGCAGCCGGATGAGACCTCGGCCTTCAGTTTCCTTAATGACAATGTCGTTGAGGCCGTAAACGGACTCGCCTTGGCGGGTAGTGCAACGCAACACGGAGCGCTCGGCGATGGCATACTGGCCTTGGATGAGATTGGGCAGATCTTGAGCCGCTTCTTCGGCGCTGAAGGTGGCGAGAAACCCGAGTTTCCCCATATTCACACCGAGCACTGCGCAGCTGGATTCCAGGGCGGCATCAAGCACGCCGAGCAGGGTGCCGTCGCCGCCGACGGCGCAGCAAAGGTCTTGCCCTGCGAGGGCATCCGGTGGAAGCGGGTAGTCTGGGCGGATGGTTGTTTTCGCGCCCTCACAGTCGGCGATGCCGGCGAGGTAACGCGCGGTCTCTTCGGCGCCGGGCTTGGTCGTGTTGACTGCGAATGTGATGGTTCGGATCGGCTGCATGAGGTGTGTCTCTTTTAAATGTTTTGCTGCAGAGGGTCGTTGGCTATCTTCTGAAAGGCTCGATGTTGTAGGGTCCGTGTCTTTCTTGTGCTAGCCTATGATTGATTCAATAACGGTAGACCCGGCCTGTTGGCAAGAAACGGATGCCTGGCTATGCCCTCTGGATTCTGGTAACTGCTCTCTGCGTGCCATTAGCCGAAGAGCCGCTCGATATCCTTTTTTCCGAGAATTTTGATACCGCCGCGTGGGATGTTTTTTAGAATAATGCCACCGATCTGAATCCGGACAAGTTTTTTGACGAAGTAGCGGTTGGCCTCGAAGAGCCGGCGCACTTCGCGCTTTTTGCCGTGGTGGAGGTGCACTTCGAGGCGACGTTGGTAGCCTTCGCCGACTTGCGGGGCGGGAATGACTTTTTCGGCTTTGAGGAAGTCGCCCTCGTATTCGGTGCCAGCCAGTAGCTTCGGAATGTCCGCCTTGTTGAAGTCGCGGTGCAGGACGACGCGGTAGCGCTTGACGATTTCCTTGCTGGGGTGGGTGAGTCGGTGGGCGAGGTCGCCGTCGTTGGTTATGATGAGCAAGCCCTCACTGTCCTTATCCAGGCGGCCCGCGCAAAAGAGGCGTTGGCGCCGGAGTTCGGGTGGGAGCAGGTCGAAGACCGTGCGTTCGGCGTGGGGATCGGCGTTGGTGCAGAGCACGCCCTTTGGCTTGTTCATGATGAGTGTGATCGGGCGCTCTTCTTTGCGCATGATCGGTTTGTTGTTGACGAAAATAGCGGCATCCGGGGTCGATTTGTCGCCCAGCTGAGCGATTTTCCCATTCACGCGGACATTGCCTTCTTCGATTTGGCGCTCGGCCTCGCGGCGTGAGCAAAGCCCGGAGTTGGCAATGAGTTTCTGGATGCGCTGTAGTTCCTGTTCTGACATATAGGCACTAGAGTCGTGATCGGGCGCGACTGTCAATGTTGCTCACGGTTAACATTGGGCTTGCGCCAAACTTAGTAATTGTCGGAAACTCCGCACACATGAGTGAAACCACTGAGAAACGAATCGCCCTCGTAACCGGTGCCGGACGTGGCATTGGAAAAAGCATCGCCGAGCTACTTGCGAGCAAAGGGCACCACGTCATCTGTATCAGCCGCTCCGCTGGATCCTGCGGCGCAGTCGCCGATGCGATCAACGCGGGTGGCGGTTCGGCCGAGTCGCTCGCATTGGACGTCGCTGACAAAGCTGCCGTTAAAGAGGCTTGCGAAGCGCTCCTCGAGAAGCACGCAACGATCGACATTCTCGTCAACAACGCAGGTATTACCCGCGATGGCCTTCTTTTCCGGATGAGTGACGACGATTGGGACGCTGTCATCGATACTAATCTGTCCAGCTGCTTTAGTTTTATCAAGCACCTCGCGCGTCCCATGACCCGTAAGCGTTGGGGGCGCATAATCAACATGGCCTCCGTCATCGGCCTGACTGGTAACGCTGGCCAAGCCAATTACGCTGCCGCCAAAGCCGGCATGATCGGCCTGACTAAGAGTCTGGCCAAGGAGTTCGCCGCCCGTAACGTGACGGTCAATGCCGTCGCCCCAGGTTTTATTGCGACCGACATGACGGCTGAGCTCAACGAGAATCAGCAAGAGGCCATCGTGGGTATCATTCCCATGAAGCGCATGGGTGAATCCGCCGATATCGCCGCCATCACTGCATTCCTCGCTTCGGAGGAAGCTGGCTACATCACTGGTCAAGTTTTTACAGTTGACGGTGGTATGGTCATGTGATCCCTCATTTAGTGGTTTATTTTTCACAACCTAAATACAGAAAATTATGTCAGACCAAACTATTGAACAACGCGTAAAAACAATCATCGTCGATCAGCTCAACGTTAACGAAGAGCAAGTTACACCAGAAGCTTCCTTTTTGGATGATCTCGGTGCGGATTCTCTAGATACAGTGGAGCTCATCATGGCTTTCGAAGAAGAGTTCAGCGATGAGATCGACGGCGAAATTCCAGAATCCGACGCTGAAAAACTGCAAACGGTCGGCGATGTCATTAAATACATTACCGAAAAAGCAGGATAAGAAAATTCTACTTTCAAACTTACGATTAAGCCGCTTAAATGCGGCTTAATTTTTTTATAAGACATCATGAGTGAAGCATTTGAAAGAAAACGAGTCGTGATTACCGGCATTGGCACCGTAACCAGTTATGGTGACGGAGTGGAGACTTTTTGGAAAAGTCTTCTGGCCGGAAAAAGTGGGATCGACACAGTCAAGTCCTTTGATGTGACGGACTATCCGTCGAAGGTTGGCTCAGAGTGCCTGCATTTTAATGCCGGACAATACATGGACCCCAAGGAGGCTCGTCGCAACGACCGCTACACTCAATTTGCCGTCGCCGCCTCTCGCCTTGCGCTGAAAGATGCCGGGTTGGAAGACACCTCCAAGCTGGATGCGGATCGCTTCGGTGTGCTCATCGGTTCCGGTATCGGCGGGATGATTACGATTCAGACCCAGAGTCGCCGGCTCTACGAAGGCGGCCCCCGTAAAGTATCTCCTTTTATGATTCCCTCGCTTATTGCAAACATCGCTAGCGGTGTCGTCGCAATCGAAGTGGGTGCCCGTGGTCCCAACTTCGGCATTGTCAGCGCCTGCGCCTCCGGCACGCACAGTATTGGCGAAGCCTTCCAGATGCTCCGTGACGGCGAGTCCGATCTTATGCTCGCGGGTGGCAGCGAAGCCGCCATCACCGAACTCGGTTATGCTGGCTTTTGTTCGATGAAAGCGATGAGCACCAGCTACAATGACAATCCCTGCACGGCGAGTCGCCCCTTCGACAAGGGCCGCGATGGCTTTATCATGGGCGAAGGTTCCGGGGTTCTGGTCATGGAAACTCTCGAACATGCGCAAGCGCGTGGGGCGACTATTTACTGTGAGATCGCCGGTTACAGCGCGACCTGTGATGCCTACCATATTACCTCGCCCGATCCCGAGGGCAAAGCCCTCGGTGCGGCCATGCGGAATGTGGTCAAAGAGGCTGGCATCGAGGCAAGCGATGTTAGCTACATTAACGCGCACGGCACATCGACCCCGTATAACGACAAATTTGAAACCGGCGCGATTAAGAAAGCCCTCGGCGAGTCCGCAGATAAGATCCCCGTTTCTTCGACCAAGAGCATGACCGGCCACCTCCTTGGGGCCGCTGGTGGGATCGAGTCGGCTGTCTGTGCGCTCTCGATCCGCGATGGTAAGATTCCACCTACGATCAACTATTATGATCCGGACCCCGACTGTGACCTGGACTATGTACCCAATACGATGCGCGAGGCCGATGTGAATGTGGCCATTTGCAACAACCTTGGGTTCGGGGGGCACAACGCGACTCTGCTTTTCAAGAAGCTCTAAGTGTCTTGGCCGTGCTGCCCTGTCTGCTTGTATGGCTTATATAGCCGCAGGTTTGGGGTCGGCATTTTTTTCGTAATCGAAAACCTTGTCTGCTTGCAAGTCTTGCGGACTTCGACAGCTTGGGCGCTCTGATATGTTAGAAGACGCTTCCACATCCAAACCACGACTCGCCGTGATCGATTACGGTATGGGCAACCTCCGCAGTGTGGTCCGCGCCTGGGAGCATGTCGGGGCGGAGGCCCATCTCGTCTCTGAGCCCGGCCAGATCGGCGCGGCCGATGCGCTCGTCTTCCCCGGTCAAGGCGCGATCGTCGACACCATGCATCTTCTGAAAGCGACGGGCTTTGATCGCGCTATTCTTGATTGGATCGCTGCCGACCGACCCTTTTTCGGTATTTGCCTCGGCTTGCAGGCACTCTTTGAGCACTCTGAAGAGGGCGACACGCCCGCGTTGGGCGTTTTCAAGGGTTCGGTCAAACGCTTTGATCTGGATCCCTCGCTCAAGATCCCGCACATGGGTTGGAACGCAGTGAGTTTCGAGCCGGGCGCTCCTTTAACCGAGGGTTTGGTCTCCGGTCTGGATCAATTTTATTTTGTGCATAGCTATTACATTGAGCCGCAAGATGAGAGTCTCGCCTTGTTTTATACCGACTACGGAGGCCGATTTGTTTCCGGTATCCGTTCGGGGAATTGCTATGCTACTCAGTTTCACCCAGAAAAAAGTCAGGCAAAAGGGTTGCATCTATATCGAAATTTTCTGAAATCGCTCTAGCGTTATGAGGATATAATTTGCTTCCTGCCTAGACTCCCTAAGACGCAGAACTACAACCGCTACCATGGAAAACACCGGCACCATTCGACTTGGAAATGAAAACTTCGAGTTCCCTATCATCGAGGGAACCGAGGGTGAGAAAGCCATCGACACACGGACCTTGCGCGCGAAGAGCGGCTGCATCACCTTCGACGAAGGTTATGGTAATACCGGTTCTTGTCTTAGCAGCATTACCTTTATTGATGGGGAAAAGGGCATCCTTCGCCACCGAGGTTATTCGATCGAGGAGCTGGCGGAAAGCTCATCCTTTCTCGAGGCGGCCATGCTTATCATCTACGGCGAGCTGCCCCACCAGACTTGCCTAGGCGCTTTCCGGGAGCACGTGCGTAAAAACGCTTCAATCCATACCGGTATGCACAGCCATTTCGACGGATTTCCGAGCGGTGCTCATCCGATGGCCATTCTCTCCTCCATGCTCAATTCACTGGGTGCCTATTATCCCGAGATGTCATCCAACGACCGAGAGCAGGACTTGGCCCACTTCGATGAGACGGCTGCACTCCTGATCTCGAAAGTGCGCACCATCGCCGCGATGACCTATCGTATGAAGATGGGTATGCCCTTTGTTTACCCCGCAGATAAGCGCTATACAGATAACTTTCTGCACATGATGTTCTCCGAGCCATACAACGAGTACACCGATAATCATGGTGCCGGTAAAGCGCTCGACCTCTTTCTCATGCTGCACGCGGATCACGAGCAAAACTGCTCCACCTCGACGGTGCGCATGGTCGCCTCTGGCGGTGCGAATTTGTTCGCTTCCGTCTCGGCCGGTGTCTGTGCGCTTTGGGGACCCTCGCATGGTGGCGCTAATATGGCAGTGATCAAAATGCTGGAAGAGATCCATGCCAATGGCGACGATGGATCCCGGTTTGTCGAAGCAGCCAAAAAGGGGGAGGCTAAGCTCATGGGCTTCGGTCACCGCGTTTATAAAAATTACGATCCTCGTGCCAAGATTCTTGGAAAAAGTGCCGAGTCGATTCTCGAGAGCATGGGGATGAATGATCCGCTGCTCGACATTGCCCGCAAGCTTGAACAGGCCGCACTGGAAGACGATTACTTTGTCAGCCGCAAGCTCTACCCGAATGTCGATTTCTACAGTGGGATCATCCTTAAAGCCATTGGCATACCAGTGGAGATGTTCACCGTGATGTTTGCCATTGGGCGCATGCCCGGTTGGATCGCCAACTGGAAAGAGATCGCGGATAATCCGAAGAGCCGCATCCACCGCCCCCGCCAAATATACGTGGGGGAAACGCAACGCAGCTACATACCGATCGAGAAGCGGTAGGAGCTTGTGGGGCCTTAGAGGCCCTCTAAAAAGGCCACACCTTAGAGCTTAGCCGGCCCGGCCCCAGCACTAACTACGTCTAGCGGGATGCCGTCGAGCTCGCGATCCGGTTCGAGAACAGTGCGTCCTCGCGCTACTTTCGGAACGTTTTCTACGTCGGCACCCCCCATCTACTTCGTTAGAATCGCCCAAATGCCTTGCAGTTTGCCCGCATCGGTTGCATATTAAGTATGTAGTTAACCCCGAATACGTCATGGAAAATCTGATTGTCATCGCAAGTCCCGGGCGTGTCAGGCTAATGCAATATCAGGAGTCTGGCGACGGTTACTTGGGCCATGCCCATCTGGTGGAAGCACCGGATAGCATTATTGAGATTTACCCTCAACATCGAGGTGCCGTGGTCACGGATCAGTCCGGCCGGTTTGGCCAAAGCACTACTCCCGAGAGGAAGGCCGGTATGTCCTATGGTGAGGAGCATAACCTCGAAACTGAACTTGAAAACCAGACCCTACGCCAGGTCGCTGCTACCATAAACGGTCTCCTTGCGGACGCAGGCTTCCCACCTTGGAGGTTAGTCTTCCCACAGGCGCAACTTCCCCGCTTATTACGTTTGCTCTCCGTCGCGACGCGCAATTCACTCATGCATTGCGAGTCTGGCGACTGGACTAAGCTACGGCAGGCGGAGATCGAAAACCGCTTGCTCGTGGGCCGTAGCCCATAGGCGGCGCTACTGTTGCATGCACTTGGTATTATGAAGACGCACGCACAACTTAATCATCCATGGCTATTGGCCGTTTGGCCTGGCATGGGATCGGTGGCGGTCAGCGCGGGCTACTATTTGATTTCCAAGCTGGGTATGCATTTGCTCAAAGAGTATCCTCCTCAAAAGTTTTTTGAGTTGTCTCATGTGGAAGTGAAGAATGGCCTTATACAAACCGCTCGCTTGCCACGTAGCCGTTTGTTCCTCTGGCGTGATCCTCAGGAATTGCATGACTTGATCATATTTATGGGCGAGGCACAGCCCGCCTCCCACGGGAATGCTTTTTGCTCACATTTGATCCAAGACGCGCAGCGTCTTGGGGTGCACGACGTCTTTACCTTCGCCGCGATGGCCTCGCGTATGCGGCCTGAGGAGCCGTCACGCATCTTCGGTGCAGCGATTAATCGCGAGTGCTTGTCTACTTTTAAGGCGGCCAACATTGAGTTGATGGAGGAAGGTAAAATTAGTGGTCTCAATGGCGTCCTTTTGGAGATTGCCGCTGAAAGTGGTATGCATGGCGGCTGCCTCTTGGGTGAGATGCCGTATGCTTTTCCGCAATTACCGTTTCCCAAGGCGTCGCTTGCAGTTCTCCAAACCTTCACCGCGATGGCTGGTATTACGATCGACTTCTCCGAATTACGTGCACAGGCCGACAAGTTTGACGACGAACTGGGCAAGCTCCTGTATCATCTAGAGGATGCGATCGAACACCGCGGCGAAGCTATGTCTGCAGAACAAACAGCTCAAGCCGAGAGCGAACCTGAATCTGAAGAGCTAACCCTCGACCGAGCAGATCAGCAACTCATCGAGGAGCTCTTCGAAAGTGCCCGTATCGACCGATCTAGAGCCTATGAACTTAAGCAGGAGTTGGACCGGCTGCACGTCTTTCACGAATACGAGGATCGTTTCCTCGACCTATTTAGGACTTCCTGATTTTGATTCCTAGTTTACCTATTGGAAACTTCGAACATCGAATTAAAGGAGGGTTCCAGAAGCGCCCTTAAATTAGAGACATTCATGTTTGTCCTTAACCCTGCCGCAAGCGGTTTCTACGACGACAGGATACGTGGCAAAGTGCTAAGAGTCCACTGATTGCCGCAAAAGCTCCTGCTTCAGGGATTAGTGCAAGTTCTTCGATGGTATAACCGATGTCGTAAAAAGAAGCGAGTGTCGTATTGCTAAGATAGGTCGAACCGCTGAGAACGCCCGTCATGAGATCGTCATCAAGAGATTCGCCAGCATACACGCCGCCGACGATAGTAGGAGCCGCAGCGTCGTCGCCAGGATCGGAGTCAAATCCGGCAAGGTTCTCGATGTTAAAATTATCGGCCACCTCATTCCAGTGCCCGTTGGCTGTACCGCTGCCCCCATCTAATTCAACCGGGACGAAAGCCGCATTAGGCTGCCCAAATTCCACTTGATAGGCGGCTAGCGCAGCAGCACCCGTATATTGTCCGCTTCCGTTCGTGTAAACCTGTTGAAAGGTCGCGGGTATCCCAGATCCATCTAATATGGCTTCAGTATCCCAGAGCACACCAAAGCCCAACACGTGACCCATCTCGTGGCGAATCACGGCTTCGAAGACGCCGTTGGTGACCATGTAGTCAAGGTCGGCCGTGTCGAAGGTCATCCCACCGGATACGGTCTCCATGAAATTGCCTTGAATATTTACACTATTAGGACCGGCCGACCCCAGCACATTGAACAGGCCATCGATATACGCTAGATCGACATTGATAGTAATGTCACTTGGCCTATAGCCGATTGGATCGCGGTAGCCGGTCAAATTACTTTCCCAGAAATTTTCAGCCGCCGTAAAAGCATCACCGTAGGTAGCGATGTCCTCGGCCGATGTAGTTCCAAAATCCAATAAAATGCTGATCGCACCCGAGGCTGTCGAAAGGCAAGCCGTGAAGGTACTTGTATAGGTAATGATGTTGCGAATGAATGATCGCATACGGTCAAAATCTGGAAGGTTGTAAAGATTAGGTGTCTCCACGGGTTTATTAAAGCACGCGAGTTCAACTAACGTCGAGGACTGGCGCGGCGTTAGCCGTTGCCAGCTCTCCCTAGTGTGTTCCCAGTACGGGCACGTTCTAATCGAGTTAGAGTCCCGTGTATCATGGACTTAATAGCAAAACAGATACTAACCTATGGCAACTGCGGAATCGTGAGGTTACGAGGGAAGGTAGCCTATGGCAAAGATATGAGCCCACAAACTGGAACGTGGTATAAGGCCGACGGCATGGGTGAGCTGGCATCACACAGCGAAGCCCTTGGTTCAGTGTCGGAGGTAAACCACGGGTTTGTGTATCGGAACAGCGTGTTCTTAGCTAGGGAGGTCCCGTTGGATGGCAAGGGCCGGTTTAGATCCACCGCAAAGCGATTTATGAGAATTGTGAAGTGAGCTGTAAGGTGACTCGCATAAGGCCATATTCATAAATAGCGTGCGAAGATCATTGGAGGCTTGTCTCCAATTGAACCATACGCTTCTATTGGCTCTGGCGCGAGTGTCTGCCGTAGCTGATGTAGAGAAAATTAACGAGAGCCAAGCGTAATTGATTCCTCGGGGTCTCTTCAGCCACTTTTCAAGCGTAGACCCTAGAATCCCTTCTCCCGTCCAGGGCGGCGGTGCCAGGAGCTGGAGTTTCTTTTTGCCCTTATCCTACATACTGACGGGCATTTTGGAACATTTTGAGCCATGGCCCGGCTTCGCCGGTGAATTGGTCTTTCGGGCGATAGCTCATCTGCACGGCGCGGAACAGACGCTCCGGGTGGGGCATCATAATGGTGGCGCGGCCGTCGGCGCTGGTAAACCCGGTCGTTCCGGCGGGTGAGCCGTTGGGGTTGGCGGGATATTGCTCGGTCGGTTCGCCTTTGGCGTCGATGTAACGCATCGAGATTAAATCACTCGTCAGGCACTTTTCAAAATCACCGCTTGCGCTGAAGTCGGCATTACCCTCGCCGTGGGCAACGGGGATGGGCAGGCGGCTGCCCTCCATGCCTGCAAAGAAGAGGCTCGGTGTTTTGAGCACTTCGACGTTGGCGTAGCGGGCCTCGAACTGCTCGGAGCGGTTGCGCTTAAATTGCGGCCATTGCTCGGCGCCTGGGATGATGTCCTTGAGCTGGGAAATCATTTGGCAGCCGTTGCAGACGCCGAGCGTAAAGCTGTCGGGCCGCTCGAAGAAGGCCTGGAACATGTCCTTCAGCTTCTCGTTATAGAGCACACTCTTGGCCCAGCCGGAACCGGCGCCGAGGACGTCACCGTAGGAGAAACCACCGCAGGCGACGAGGCCGGCGAAGTCTTTGAGGTCGACGCGGCCAGCCAGGAGATCGGTCATATGGACATCCACTGGCGAGAAACCAGCTTTTCCAAAAGCGAAAGCCATTTCGTTCTGCCCGTTTATTCCCTGCTCGCGGAAGATGGCGATGCGGGGGCGTGCGACCCCAGTGGGGAGTGGGGGGTGGGGAGTGGAGAGTTGTTTGTCGACTTCCTCGATGGAGAAGGTGGGCTGGATGATGATGCCTTGGTTACCTTCGTCGAGGAGGCTGTCGTATTCCTCGCGGGCGCAGGCGGGGTTGTCGCGCTGAGCTTGCATGTGGAAGGTGAGCTCGGACCAGGCTCGGTTCAGCGATGTGATCGACTCGCTATAGAGGGTCTCGTTGTTGAGTGCGATGCTTAGGGTTTGGTCGCGGTTGGTCCCGCCGATGAGATGACTGATCTCGCTGAGGCCGTGCTCGTTGAGGGTGGCGGTGACGTCGAGGAGTTTGGTTTTGTCGATCTCGATAACAGCGCCGAGCTCTTCTGCGAAGAGAGTAGAGAGTATGGAGTGTGGAGTGGAGAGTTTGCTTGCTTCCCACTTCCCACTCTCCACTTCCCACTGAGCACCGACGAGCTTGTCGAGGAGCAGCGACACACCCTTACGCCCAGCAAAACACATTTCCGATACGGTGGCGATCAACCCGCCATCGCTACGGTCGTGGTAGGAAAGAATCAGATCCTCGCTGAGGAGTTGCTGGATCGCACTGAAGAAGGCCTTAAACTGCTCCGGATCATCCAAGTCGGGGCTCGTTTTGCCGACTTGGTTGTAGACCTGAGCGAGGGTGCTGCCGCCGAGGCGGTTTTTGCCGGCGCCTAGGTCGATTAATAAGAGGGCGCTGTCGGTGGACTTTAGGTCGGGGGTCACTGTTTTGCGGACGTCTTCGACGCTGCTGAAACCGGTCACCATGAGGCTGAGGGGGGAGACTTGTTTCTGGTCTTTGCCTTCGGAGTCCTGCCAACTGGTGCGCATGGACATGGAGTCTTTGCCGACGGGGATGCAGATGCCGAGAGCGGGGCAGAGTTCCATGCCGACAGCTTTGACGGTGTCGTAGAGCTTGGCGTCTTCGCCCGGCTCGCCGGCGGCGACCATCCAGTTGGCGGAGAGCTTGATCTTGCCGATCTGGCCGACGTAGGAGGCAGCGAGATTGGTCAGGCACTCGCCGATGGCGATGCGACCGGAGGCGGGGGCGTCGAGGATAGCGAGCGGAGTGCGCTCACCCATGGCCATGGATTCGCCGGTGTAGGCGTCCATCGAGGTGGAAGTCACGGCGACGTCGGCCACGGGGGTCTGCCAAGGGCCGACCATTTGGTCGCGGGTCACCATACCGGTGATGGAGCGGTCGGCGATGGTGATGAGAAAGGTCTTGTTGGCCACCGCGGGGAAGCGGAGCACGCGGTCGATGGCCTCGGGTAGTTGAATTTCGGATACGTCGAGCTCGGCGTGGTCTTCGAGCAGGCGGGTGACGTCTATGAGCATCTTCGGGGTCTTGCCGAGGAGGACGCCCATTTCCATGTTGATGGGCTTGTTCTCGAAGTGGGCGTCTTCGAGGACGAGCTGTCCGTCGTCGGTCGCTTCGCCGACGATGGCGAAGGGGCAGCGCTCGCGCTCGCAGAGTTTTTGGAAGGCTTCGATGCGGTCGGGCATGACGGCCATGACGNNGGTGGCTTCACCGACGATGGCGACTGGGCAGCGTTCGCGTTCGCAAATGCTTTTGAATTCTTCAATGCGGTCGGGCATGACGCCCATGACGTAGCGCTCCTGCGATTCGTTGCACCAGATTTCCATGGGGCTCATGGAGGAGTCCTCGTTGTGAATGTTCCGCAGGTGGAACTTGCCGCCGGTGGCTTCGACCAGCTCGGGCAGCCCGTTGGAGAGCCCGCCCGCGCCGATGTCGTGAATGGAGAGCATGGGGTTGTCCGCGCCGAGCGCGATGCAGCCGTCGATGACTTGTTGGCAGCGGCGTTCCATTTCCGGGTTGCCGCGCTGGACGGAATCAAAGTCGAGTGCTTCCGACTGCGAGCCCGCGCCGATGGAGGAGGCCGCGCCGCCACCCAGGCCGATCTTCATGGCCGGTCCGCCGAGCTGGATAATGAGGGCGGTGGGCGGGATGTCCTTTTTAGCCACGTGTTCGCGCTTTAGGTTACCCATGCCGCCGGCCGCCATGATCGGCTTATGGTAGCCGCGGTGCTGGCCGTTGTGCTCCAGTTGGAGGGTGCGGAATAGGCCGCAGAGTTGCGGGCGGCCGAACTCATTGCCAAAAGCCGCGCCGCCGATCGGACCCTCGATCATGATGTCCATGGGCGAGGCCATGCGGGAGGGGTGCTCGGCGATTTTTTTCTCCCAGGGGAGAGCGTAGCCGGGCACTTCGAGATTGGAGGTCATAAAGGCGGCGAGGCCAGCCTTGGGGCGGCCACCGATCCCGGTGGCGCCTTCGTCGCGGATTTCCCCGCCCACGCCGGTGGCAGCGCCGGGGAAGGGGGAGATGGCGGTCGGGTGGTTATGCGTCTCCACCTTGCATAGGATGTCCAGCTGGCTAGCGGTCTTCTGGTAGCGGAAAGAGCCGTCCGATTGGTTGACCTCCCACCATTCGGCGGGAAAGCCCTCGAGCACGCCGGAGTTGTCCGAGTAGGCCACGAGCACGCCTTCAGGATTCAGGGCGTGG
This sequence comes from Opitutia bacterium UBA7441, assembly GCA_002480015.1. Classification (GTDB taxonomy): domain Bacteria; phylum Verrucomicrobiota; class Verrucomicrobiia; order Opitutales; family Coraliomargaritaceae; genus Thalassobacterium. The sequence goes on along the minus strand of DLQD01000107.1, from coordinate 30,017 downwards.
GTATTGCGGATCATTTTGAAGAGGCTGCGTTCGCTCTTCTCGCCGTCCACGATCCAGTCGGCATTGAAAATCTTGTGGCGGCAGTGCTCCGAGTTGACCTGCGAAAACATGACGAGCTCGGCATCGGTCGGGTCGCGCTCCATCTTCTGGTAGGCGGCGACGAGGTAGTCGATCTCCTCAGGCGACATGGCGAGGCCCCAGTCGACGTTGGCCTTATGGAAGGACTCCGGTCCCTCGGCCATAAGGGGGACGGTGCGCAGTGGGGCGGGCTGGAGGTGTTGAAAAAAGTCGCTGACGTCATCGTAGACCGCCTCGGTCATGCGGTCGTGGAGAATGAGCAGAGCCAGACCGAGGTCGTTCATGCCCAGCACGAGGCCCGCCTCGGTGGTGAGGGTCAAGTGGATGCCGCGCTCGACCCGGAGGATGTCGGAGAGGGCGCAGTTGTGGAAGATATCGGTGGCCTTGGTTGACCAAGGGGAGATCGTGCCCTTGCGCGGGGTGACGAAGAAGCCCCCTTGCGCCTTCGCCGAGGCTACGGCAGACAGATCGCCGCTCTGGCTGAAGTGCTGTTTGGCGTTCAGCAGGCTGAAGGCGCGCTCGGTGGTCATGTCATCGAGGGGGCCTTTGGATTCGATGAAGTAGCATTCGACCGCGTCGATCGAGGCGATGGGATCCGGCGTGGTTGGCTCGAGTGCTGCGGACGACACGGCGGCGGTCGTCCCTCCGCTGGCGAGAGCTTTGTTCAGTGCGTTGGTTAGCGCGGTGAGGCGGAAATCGGAAAATGCCTGACGGCCTTGGAGGATGATGGGTTGCATAGCTGAAAAGACTATGGACTTTGGGGGTCGATGGGCTGAGGTCGAGTTTGAATAAGTCAAAATTGGCAAGTGATTTTCCAGTTCCTGCTTTGCCAGGCGGGGGTTGTCTGGATTTCTGTGATTTTGGGATCGAATGCACTGGGCCTCGCATCAACTACTTGCCACCGTCGACGCGACTGGCTTCGCATCGCTACCGCACTAAGCAATGATGCCGGTTATTCAAAATGCAGGGCGCTGGTAGAGTTCTACCCATTCAGCTCCACCAGCTTCGCCATAATAGCTTTCTGGGCGTGGAGGCGGTTTTCGGCTTCGTCGAAGATGATGCTTTGCGGGCTGTCTAAGACCTCTTGGCTGACTTCTTCGCCGGCGTGGGCGGGAAGGCAGTGCATAAAGTAGGCGTCGGGCTTGGCCAGGGCCATGAGCTTGCTGGTGACCTGAAAGGGGGTCATGGCGGTTTTGCGTTGGGCGGCCGCACCCTCGTCGCCCATTGAGACCCAGACGTCAGTGTAGACGATGTCGGCATCCTGGACGGCTGTCTTCGCATCATTGGTGAAGGTATACGCTTTAGCCAGACCATCGGCTGCGAGCGCCTCGTCGATGGCTTGGCCGGGGGTGAAGCCCTCAGGGCCTGCAAGGGCGATGTCCATGCCGAACATGGCGGCGCTGTGAATCCAGGAATTCGCCATGTTGCTCGCACAGTCGCCAAGGAAGGCGACTTTTTTGCCCCGGAGCGTGGCGATGTCGACCGCGTTCGGTGAGTAACGCTCGAGCAGGGTGAAGAGATCGGCGTAGAGCTGGCAAGGGTGGTTGAAATCAGTCAGGCCATTAATTACGGGTATTGTGGCGTGCGCGGCGAAGGCCTCGACGATCTCGTGGCCGAAGGTCCGGATGACGAGTCCGTGCAAATACCGGGACATGACTTTGGCGCTGTCTTCGATTGTTTCGCCCCGGCCGATCTGGGTGTTCTGCGAATTAAGGACGACAGGGAAGCCGCCGAGCTCGTTGACGCCTACCTCGAAGGAGATCCGCGTCCGTGTGCTGCTCTTGTAGAAAAGCAGACCCCAGGATTGCATGCTGAGTGGCTGGGCATGGTTCTGGCGGGCCGACTTGAACTGTTTGGCCAGGGTGAATACGTCCTGTGCCTGTTCGAGGGTAAAGTCGGTTTCTTTGAGGAAATGGTGCATGATAAATTTAACCACGGATGAACACAGATGGACACGGATTAGGATGATACTGAATCAATCTGGGTCTGTTTAAGTAGAGATATTTTTACCGAAGAATTCAGAGAAGGGGGAGAATTAATAGAGGCTCTGCGAAGAAACTCAGCGTCCTCAGCGAACTCTGCGGTTAATAAATTTTTAAAATAGTGTTTAGGTTGTTAATTCAGCGAAGACTTGGTCCAAGATGGCGACGGATTCGTTGAGTTGAGCTTCAGTGGCAATGAGTGCGGGGAGGAGCCGGACGACGTTGTGGCCGGCAGGCACGACGAGGAGGCCATGTTCCCGGGCGGCGGTGGTGACCCGGAGGTTGAGTCCCTCCGGCTTGAGTACGAGGCCTACCATATACCCAGCACCCCGCATGCCAGCGATCAGCCTGGGGTATTTTTGAGCGAGCGCTTCGAGGGACTGGTGCCAAGCGGGGCTTAGGGCGGCGACTTGTTCGATGAGTTGCTCCTCTTCGATGATGTCGAGCACTGCGTTGGCGGCAGCTGAGGCGAGGGGGCTGCCGCCGAAAGTAGTGCCATGTGAGCCAGGCTGATAGAGCTCGGCATAGGGCTCCGCAACCCAGATTGCTCCGATGGGGAAACCGGCGCCGAGGCCTTTCGCCATACCAATGGCGTCGGGCTGGATCCCCGCTGCTTCGAAAGCGAAAAAATGCCCGCTCCGGCCAATGCCGCATTGCACCTCGTCAAGCATCAGGAGGACGCTCCGCTCGGAGCAGAGTGCCCGCAGCTCCTGGAGGAAGCCGGAATCGGCTGGAAAAACACCGCCTTCGCCTTGTATCGACTCGATGAATACCGCCGCAACGGAGTCGTCGATCAGTTGGTCGAACGTTTCGATCTTGTTCAGCTCGCCGAACTTGAAACCGTCAAGCATCGGGTGGAAGCCACCCTGAATCTTTTCCTGGGGGGTCGCGCCCATGCCGCCGAAAGTCCGGCCGTGGAAGGCGTTTTTCGCTGCAACGACCGTGTAGCGCTTACCTTCCTCGCCGGCCAGGTTTTTGCCGTGGAGACGTGCGAGCTTAATCATGGCCTCGTTGGCCTCGGCACCGCTGTTGCAGAAGAGCACTCGTCCCGCACCAGCCCGTGCAACGAGGCGATCGGCCAGCTTCTGTTGTCCGGGGATGCCGAAGAGGTTACTGCAATGCGTGAGGGTGGCGGCTTGCGCCTGAACTGCTTGCACCCACTTCGGGTGCGAGTGGCCGACGGAGGTCACAGCGATGCCACTGCTGAAATCGAGGTAGCCTCTGCCCGAGTCGTCATAGAGGTATACGCCCTCGCCCCGCACGGCGTTGAACGCGGGCGGGCCATAATTTTTCATGAGGCTTGTGTGGTGGTTCATTGAAAGATGACTGATGGCTGAATGTTGAGGACTGATGAATAATGAGTGAGGACTGATAGGGTCAGTTATTATTTATCATTCACAGCCTGGAAAGCAGGCTAGGCGTTCACGATCTCGGTGCCGACACCTTTATCCGTAAAGATTTCGAGAAGGAGGCTGTGGGGTTGTTCGCCGTCGATGAAGTGGACACGGTGGACGCCGCTACGGAGAGCTTTGACCGCACTGCTGGTTTTCGGGATCATGCCCTTGCTAATGGTGCCGTCGGCGACGAGGCCTTCGACTTCGTCAGCCTTGAGCGAGGAAATGAGCGAGGCTGGATCATCCATGTCGCGCATGAGGCCGGGCACGTCGCAGAGGTAGACGAGGCGCCGGGCGCGGAGCGCGGCAGCTACGCGCCCAGCGGCGGCGTCGGCGTTGGTGTTATAGATCTGGCCGTCGTCGTCGCAGGCGATCGGCGAAATAATGGGGATGTAGCCATCGTTGAGTGCCTTTTTGATGATCTTGGTTTTGACCGTGTGAGTCTCACCCACAAACCCGAGATCGAGCTCTTCGCCGTCCACGTCGACGTGCTTTTTATCGCAGACGAGGATGTTGTTGCCCGGGATGGAAAGCGGACGCGCGTTTTTAGCCTGGAGGATCTCGCAGATCTCCAAGTTGACGATTTTATTGAGTGTGTGGTCGACCACTTTGACGGATTCCGCATCAGTCACACGCAGGCCGTGCTCGAAGCGTGTCTCGACATTGGAAGCAGCGAGCGCCCGGGTGATGGCTTTGCCTCCTCCGTGAACGACGACGACTTTGACTCCGGCCGCGTGGAGGAAGGCGATGTCGGTAGCGACCCGTGTGCGCACTTCCGGATCAGCATCGTCCATAAAGGCACCACCATACTTGACCACAAAGATCGCGTCGCGGAACCGCTGGATGTAAGGGAGCGCTTCAAGCAGCACGGATGCCTTGGTGATGACGTCGAGATGTTCGGTGTTGGTCATTATTTTGAAAAACTCTAATGAGAGAAAAGCGGAGTGGCTGCTCCTAGCCCTAGGCGATAAGACTGGATGCGAAGCAGGCCGGAACAATGATTTAAGTGGAAACTATTCGGACTTGTTAAAATCGACGTAGGCTTCACTAAGGTCGGAGGTGAGGAGGCGAAACTCGCCCTTGCCTTGGTTCAGGTTGAGCGTGATGCGGAAGCGTTTCTTGGCGACGATGCGCTTCCATTGGCTGAGGTAGGCGTCCTGTGGGATGCCACCAATGAGGGCGGGCACTTCGTCGTAGTGGATGTCGAAGCACTCTTCTTTCAGTCCGACGCGGGCGTAGCCAGCGGCGTCGGCCAGCCGTCCCCAGTTGGGATCAGAGCCATACCAGGAGGTCTTAACGAGAAGGGAGTTGCCTACGCAGCGGGCGACTTTCTCGGCGTCCTCCTCGCTCTGACAACCTTTGACGATGATTTCAACGAGTTTGGTCACTTTCTCGCCATCACCGACGATCTTCTCGGCGAGGGTGTCACAGACGAGGAAGACTGCGTCACGGAATGCCTGCAACAGTCCGGCATCTTCGTCCGGTGCCATGCCCGAGTGGCCACTGGCGAGTAGTAGCACAGTGTCGTTGGTGCTCATGTCGCCATCGATCGAGATACGGTTGAAAGTTTGATTGCAGGCCAGAGTGAGGGTGTTTTTCAGTGCCAGGTTATTGACGTCGAGATCGGTGGCGAGAAAGGCGAGCATCGTGGCCATATTGGGCTCGATCATGCCTGCCCCTTTGGCGCAGCCGGCGACCGTCAGGGTTTTGCCCTTGTATTCAAATTGCGCAGTCGCAACTTTCCGACGGGTATCGGAAGTGAGGATAGCGTCGGCAGTGTCAAGCGAGGCTTGCGTGCCGTGGCTCAGCCTTTGGGCAGCGGCAGCGATTCCTGACTTGATTCTTCCCATGGGTAGCTTTCGCCCAATCCGACCGGTTGAGCAGACGAGGAAAGGGGAGCCGATGCCGGTCTCCAGTTGGGCGAGAGTCGACATCTCTTTGGCATCGGCCATGCCTTTCTCGGCTGTGGCGGCGTTGGCGTTGCCACTGTTCACGACGAAGCCGCCGACTTTGGCGTCCGGCTTGGCGAGGATCTCGCGGCAGAGGTGGACAGGTGCCGCGCAGACATCGTTCATCGTAAAAACGCCGGCCGCCGAACAGGGTGCGTCCGTTGTGACGATCGCGAGGTCAAGCCGTTTTAGGTCACCCTTCTCCCGGATGTCGCAGGCCACGGCCGAGGCTTTGAAGCCGGGACAGTCATTGATCCCATTTGGGTTTTCGATGAGTTGAACTGTGATGGGGTGGCCCATAGGATTCATTGCGAATGTGAAGAGCGGAGGACGAAGGTTTAAACGAGGCCGGCGGTTTCTTCGAAACCGAATTTCAGATTCATCAACTGGACGGCTTGGCCACTGGCGCCTTTGAGCAGGTTATCGATGGCGGAGGTGATGACGAAGTTTTCCGTCCGCGAATCGTAAACAGCGGAGATATCACACCGATTTGTGCCAGTCACGTATTTGGTGTCCGGATAGGTGCCGCTCGGCAGAACGGAGACGAAAGGCTTGGCCGCGTAACGCTTCTCCCAAGAAGCATAGAGTGTATCAATGCTTGTCCGAGCCTTGACCACGATGGTAGTTGAAATGCCCCGTGTCATGGGGGCAAGGTGGGTGTTGAACTGCACGACACAATCGGCGAATGCCGCTTTTTCAAGCTGCTCTTCGATTTCCGAGAGGTGCCGGTGTTTGGGCATACCGTAGCCCTTCATACTTTCGTTGCGCTCGCAGTAGATGAAGTCTTCGGCGACCTTCCGGCCAGCGCCGCTCACGCCGCTGTAACTGTTGATGACGATACCTTTAGGTTCGATGAGTCCAGCTTTGAGTAAGGGGATCAGTGGGATTTGTATACTCGTGGGGTAGCAACCCGGGCAGGCGATGAGCGAGGCGTCCTTCCAATTGCCATCCGCCAGTTCAGGGATAACATAGGGTGCGGCTTCGAGCAGGTGGGGGGCGGGGTGTGCTTGGCCGTAGTAATCCTCGTAGATCCGGGTGGAACTGAGCCGGAAGTCAGCGCTTAGGTCGATCACCGTTTTGCCCGCTTGAAAGAGCGGATCGGCAAACTCGGAGGCCACGCCGTGGGGGAGGGCGAGGAAGAAAATATCGATCTCCGGATTGACCGCCAAATCGTAGGGGTCGGATGCGGTGAAGGTCAGTTCTCCGACGAGATGCCGTAACGCAGGCATCTGATCCGCCACACGCGTGCCGGCCAGAGACCGTGAGGTGACGGCGGCGAGCTCGACATCAGGGTGCCGGGAAAGAAGCCGGACGAGTTCTTCTCCGGAATAACCAGAGGCGCCTATGATTGCTGCATTCATGGATTTTGATGACTGATGACTGATGGCGGATGACTGATGGCGGATGACTGATGGCGGATGACTGATGGCGGATGACTGATGACTGATGACTGATGGCGGATGACTGATGTATAAGGACTGATGGCGGATGCGCCAGAAATTAGGAAGAACCACAAAAAACCCTCCAAGGCACGCTTGCGCGGCTTTGGAGGGTTGCAAAAGATATGCGACCGAGCCGCCGCTGGCGGTTTAACGTTTCGAGAATTGGAAGCGCTTACGAGCGCCGGGTTGGCCAGCCTTCTTACGCTCGCGAGAGCGGGGGTCACGCTTCATGTGGCCTTCTTGCTTGAGAGGCACACGGAGATCCGCGTTGAGCTTCTCAAGAGCACGGGCGATGCCGAGGCGAACCGCACCTGCTTGGCCGTTGAGGCCGCCGCCTTGTGCTTTGACAGTGATGTCGACTTGGTCGGCCATCTCGACAGTCTTAAGAGGGGAGAGCGCCGCATTGGCGAACTCTTCGGTCTTGAAGTAGGCACGAGGCTCACTGCCATTGACGACGATTTTGCCACTTCCACGGGTGAGGCGGACGCGGGCGGTGGCTGTCTTACGACGGCCGACGGTTACAAATGTTTCTTCGCTCATTATTTAAAGAGTTGGGTTTAACTTAAAATGCTATCTACGCTATTTAGACTATTCAGGCGGTTAAACCAGTGGCGTTGGCTGCTGAGCTTCGTATGGATGCTCGGGGCCTGCGTGGATCTTAAGTTTCTTGATCATCTGGCGACCAAGCTTGTTACGAGGAAGCATGCCTTTAACGGCGTGCTCAATGATGAACTCCGGCTTCTTGGCGCGCATGTCGCTCATGCTGACGTAGCTTTCGCCACCCATCCAGCCGGAGTAGAACATGTAGTTCTTGTCGGTGTTCTTTTTGCCAGATACTTTAATCTTCTCAGCGTTAACCACGACGACGAAGTCGCCAGTGTCTGCGTGCGGCGTGTAGGTCGGCTTGTGGCGACCGCGGAGCACGTTGGCAATTTTTACGGAAATGCGGCCGAGTGTCTCGTTGGCAGCATCGACCACATACCAGGATTTGGTGTGGTCTGATTTAGTAGCTAAAGTCGTTTTCATGGTTTTTGGAAAAGCGGTGAACAGTAGAATCGAGGGATACCCTGTCAATGGGAATTTTGGTGAAATTTCCTCTAATTCAGCTTTTTTATTGCAAAGGTGCTTTTCCGCGTCATTTTCCGCTGTTTTTTCCACCACAACAACACTAGAGGAATTCACTTTGAGAGACGACTATTTAAAAGAAGCGCAAAAGAAAATCACAGATCCGATGATTCTGGTCAACGTGGTGTCCCGTCGGGCCAAGCAGCTAAAAAGTGGTTACAAGCCACTGGTCGAGTCCTTGGAGCGCCTTTCTGCTGAAGATATGGCCCTGCGCGAGATCATGGAGGGTAAGATCACTTACCAGCTTGCAGAGAGCGAAGAGGATTAAAACCGCTTCGGTTGTCTTAAAAGGCTAGATTACTGGCCCTAACAGTGTATCCTCTGCGTTCCCAAATTGAGGGAAGCAATTAACGTGTGCGCCAAGAAAAAGTCCACGGATCACCAGCGTGAGATCCGGAATGGTAAAGCCCACCACAATTATTTTGTGGGTGATCGTTTTGAGGCCGGTATCGTCCTCCAAGGCACTGAAGTGAAAGCGATACGGGCGGGTGATGCCCAGATCAGCGAGGCTTTTTGCCGGATCGAGAAAGGGCAGGCCTGGATGTATCATTCGCACATTGGCGAATATAAATTCGGCAACTTTCAAAACCATCCTCCACGCCGTAAGCGCAAGCTGCTCTTACATCGGCGCGAGATTCACAAACTGATCGGTGCGATGGATGCGGGTGGTAAATCTCTCATTCCGCTGCGCATCTATATAAAGCACGGCCTGATCAAGGTAGAGATCGCGCTCTGCACCGGTAAAAAACTCCACGATAAGCGCGAAACCCTGAAAAAGAAAATCTCTATGCGCGAAGCCGAGCGCGAAATGGCTCACCGGCGCTAGCGCAGCGTTCGCGTGGACTGTTCAGTGAAAGTGAGGCTGAAAGTGGCTTTTCGGATACCTGCGTCTTAAATCCCCAGCTTCCATATTCAGCCCGAAGGACGCAGCTCCTAGTCCCTTACAAAATGTCAGCCCGATCCATCATTATCCAAGCGCCCGCCAGCACTTCAAATTGCGGTCCCGGTTTCGATACGCTCAGTATTGCGCTTTCGCTGTATAACTTTGTTCGATTGACCGAGCGTTCGGACCGGAAAATCTGCCCGACCGAACCCACGAGCGAGGGTACCCAGGCCATGATAGAAGAGGCATCGTGTTTTTTCGAAGCGGCGGCCGGAATCGAAGTGACGGGTTTTGACTACTCAATCTGGGGTGAAGTGCCGGAGGCTCGCGGGCTCGGTTCGAGCTCGACCATTCGTGCTGCGATTGTGGCAGGCTTGAATCGACTGCATGGCGAGCCGTTGGATATCGAAGCGATGATACGATTAACGACTAGGCTGGACAATGCGCCGGACAATGCCTGCGCGGTCTTTGCCGGAGGTTTTTGCATCGCCCGCACTGAGCCGAAGACCTTTGCTTACCGCGAGCATGTGCGATTTAGCCTGCCTGACTCGTTGGTTTTTGTAGCGGTTTCGCCCGATTACCAAGTCTTGACCGAGCATTCGCGTCGTGTTTTGCCGGATACGATTCCTTTTAACGACGTCGTCCGCAGTGCCAACAGCCTGGCTTTTTTGGTCGGTGTGCTCGTTTCCGGCGACTTCGCTCGGCTCGATGGCGCGGTCAATGACTATATTCATCAGCCCTACCGCGAACGGCTCAATCCCTTCGGCCACGAGAGCATCGAGGCCGGTTGCCACGCTGGTGCCTACACCGGATGGCTCAGCGGCAGCGGATCGACTGTGATCTGTGTGACGAGCCCAGGTCAGGCACACGCCGTGGCCACCGCTATGGAGGCAGTATACGCGAATAATGGTAAAAAGAGTCGCGCCTATCGATTGATCACGGATAACTGCGGGCTCTCGGTCAACGAAGCGCGCGAGGGTTGACCTTCGGCAATTTTCAGCTTCATCTTAAAGCGTGAATGACCCGACCAGAGATTTCAACGAAGTGATTCGCACGATCCGTAAGGACGATCCGCGCTACGCCCGGGGTGCCTACTATTTCCTTCGGCAGGCCTTGGATTATAGCTTAAAGGAGCTGCATAAACGGGGCGAGCTGGATCAGTCGAATCATCTCTCCGGAAAGCAACTGCTCGAAGGCATTCGCCTCTACGCGATCGACCAATATGGTCCCATGGCCCGTCCCGTGCTGGAACATTGGGGTATTCATGAGTGCCGTGACTTTGGTAATATCGTCTTCAATCTCGTAGAATGTAAAGTGCTCGGTAAGACCGACCAAGACAGCGTCGAAGATTTTTCCAAGGGCTATCTCTTTAAAGCTGCATTTGACCAGCCCTTCCGCCCTGAGCGGGTTAAGCCGACGACCAAAAAACCTCGAATGGGCTGATGCTTCCGCGCGTGCCGACGGCTGGATATCTAGTTGCTTCTGCGCCCGCCAGATCGACGGCTTTAGATCTCTGATTTTAGAACTAAAGATCGATATTGGACTCAACCCCGTTCTAACTGTGCCTTGTATGAAAATGAGCCCAAGTACCTTCTCCGCTACTGAATCCCACGAGTTGATCGAGCGTCTTTTTCGTGCCCCTGTTGAGCGGCACACGCTGCCCAATGGCCTCACTCTCGTGCACCGGCCGGACTTTTCCAGCGAGGTCGTTTCGGTGCAGGTCTGGGTCAAGACCGGGAGCATCCACGAAGACGGGCTCCTCGGCTCTGGCCTCTCGCACTATCTGGAGCACATGCTTTTTAAGGGGACATCGCGTCGGGACGGTAAGTCCATCAGCCGGGAGGTGCACGCTATCGGTGGCTCGATCAATGCCTACACGACATTCGACCGCACGGTCTATTATATCGATGCGCCCTCGACCGCCTTTGAGCAGGTCGTCGACGTGCTGTCCGATATTGTGATGCATTCGATCCTGCCTGTGCATGAAGTGGAACGCGAGAGGGACGTCATCCTGCGCGAGATTGATATGGGCTTGGATGATCCCGACCGACAGCTCAGCCAGGCACTGTTCCGCACCGCCTTCCAGCTACACCCTTACCGTGAACCAGTCATCGGGCATCGTGCGCTCTATGAGAAAGTGACCAGCGATGAGCTGCGCGAGTATTATCACGCCCGCTATGTGCCAAACAACATGGTGGTCAGCATCGTCGGTGCCGTCGGGCCTGAGGCATGCCTCGCCGAGGTTGAAAAGCGCTTCGGCGCCGTGCCGCGGGGGCGCCTCGCTCCCGTGCGGATTGAGGCTGAGCCGGTGCAGCTGGCGGCCCGCCGCGAGGACATCGTGGGCGACTATAATATCTTCCGTGGCGGCCTTGGCTTCAAGGTGCCGCATCTCAGTCACCCCGATTCACCGCGCCTCGACGCGCTGGCCCACGCCCTCGGCGGCGGCGAGAGTTCGCTGCTCTGGGAACGCCTGCGTAACCAGCAAAAGCTTGTCAACTATATCGACTGTCGCAACTGGAACCCCGGGAGCAGCGGGCTCTTCTGGATCTCCTATGTCTGCGATGCGGGCAAAAGCCACCAAGTGGAGCAAGCCATCCTCGACCTGCTTGCCGAGGTGGTGGACCAGGGACTGCCGGAATCTGTAGTGGAAAAAGCCCGCCGCCAAGCGCTCAGCTCTGAGATCAACGGGCGCAAGACGATGAGCGGTCAGGCCTCGCGCCTCGGCCTCGGCGAGGTCGTGATCGGCGACATCCACTACGGTCGCCGCTACTTGCAGCGCCTCCAAGCTGTCCGCTCCGGCGACCTGCAGGCAACCGCGCAGCGCTACCTCGTCAGCGAGAGCATGTCGGCCGTCACCCTCGGTCCTGCACCCGAATCAGCCGGGGTCGCAACGCTCGAAGAAAAGCTCTCTCTCGAACCTTTTCAACAGATCGACTTCGCCAGTGGCGCTCGTCTGCTCCTACAGCCCGACAGTCGCCTCCCCAAGGTGCATCTGCGCTGTGTCCTACAAGGCGGCCCTCTCTACGAACCTGCCAATCAGCGCGGCGTCTCGGCCTTGCTCGCTGAACTTTTGACTAAAGACACCGCCCGTCGCAGCGCGCAGGCGATCGCCGAGTTGATCGAAAGCATTGGTGGCAGTTTCTCCGCGACCGGTGGTAACAACACTATCAGTATGGCGATCGAAGTATTGCCCGCCGACGTGGGGATCGCGCTGGACTTACTGACGGACGCGCTCACCGCTCCGACTTTTGATGAAGCGACCTTCGAGACTGAACGCGAGGCGCAAGTCGCCGGCCTCTTGGAGGACGACGATGAGATTCTTGAATACGGCTTCCGTAAATTGCGCGAACGCTTCTTTGGTGACTATTCCTTCGCCGTCGGTTCCGACGGTCGAGTCGAAGACCTCGAGTCGCTGCGCGCAGAAGATGTGGATGCGCACTACCGGCAACTCGTCCGCGCCGGAAATATTGTACTCTCTGTGACCGGCGACTTCGAGCGCGAGGCACTGATTGAAGAACTGCGCCCTCTGCTCGAAACGAAGCTGCCTAACGAACCTTTTCATGTCGCCGTGCCTGCTGGCCCCGCCCCAGTCGTGGCCTACGCCGGCCACGAAACGATGGATCGCGAGCAAGCCGTTGTGCTGCAGGCCTATCCCGATGTCGGGATTCAGGACGATGATTTCGTCGTGGCCGAAGTGCTGAACGAGCTCTTTAGCGGTATGTCCAGCCGCCTCTTCGAGCGCGTGCGTGAGGATCAGGGCATGGCCTATTACGTGGGTTCCACTCGTGTGATTGGCTTGCGCACGGGTATGTTTGTTTTCTACGCCGGCACCCAGCCCAGCCAAGCCGCCGCCGTCGTCGATGAGATACAGGCTGAAATCGCCCGCGTCGCCGCCGGGGAAGTGACGGAGGACGAGCTCGCCCGCTGCCGCACTCGCCTCAAAGCTGCCCGCCCGATGGGCAAGCAAACCCTCGGCGCCCGTGCTATGCACGCCGCGATCCAGCTTACCTACGGCCTCCCAATCGACGATGACGCCGAGCATGCGGCGAAGCTCGACCAGATCGACGCCGCCGTACTCGCCCGCTTTGCGAAGACGTATTTCAGCGAAGACAAACGCGTACAACTGATTGTCGGTCCGAACGAAAAGTAGCCCGCACGCAGGATGATGGAAAAAGCCCTGAGCGCTTATGGCGACTCAGGGCTTTGTCATTAGATTGTTCCTAGCTCATTAGCCGTCGATCGGCTGCCGCCCGATGGTGCCGACGAGGACTTGGAGGTATTGCTTGGAGCTAACTTTGTCCAGTTCCGCTTTGGCTTCGGAAAGACGTTGCTCGATCTCGAGACGTTTGGCCACGCTGGAGTGGGTCTGGCGCTGGAGGAAGTGCTGCAGATACTCGACGTTTTTCTGCCATTGGGCGATATCGTGTGTCTGCTGACTTTGCAGCCGTTCGGCATACCAGTCGCTGGCGAGAAGCGCCTCGCGGGTGAAGAGCCCGCGGACTTTGGGCGAGTCGAGACCTTCGCCTTCGTAGTGGCCGTCCTTCATGATGTGGAGGACCGCCTTGAGCGGCGGGCAGGCGTCTGCGATAGAGCCGTCTGCGAAGTAGTTCTCGGCGGCCTGCTTGTGGGCAGCGACGATGGTTTCCATGCCTTCGACGAAGGTGGCCATATCCTGCAGCTCGGGCTTGAGCATTTGCTCGTCGAGTACCGAGGTCGGGTTATTGAAGACGCGGCCGAAGAAGATGCGGACGAATTTCGCGGTGATGCGATAGCCGATGCGGCTGGCCAGCACTAGCTTGCCCTCATACTCGAAGTCTTCAACCTTTTCCAGATAGCCGTGTTCCAGCATCCACTTAGGGTCGGTCTCTTCGGGACGAAGGCGGCACCAAATCTCGGGCACGAGGAGGCTGATGTCGTGATCGACCCGGAATTTCGGTCCGACATAACCGGCCGCCGTAATGAAGGCGGGCTGCTCGGTGACGAGGTAAGAGACGAGCGCATTGTTCAGGTCGTAGATTGGAGGGAGGGCGTTGAAGGGCGCTTTGGTCAACGCACCTTCGGAGCCGGCTCCAGTCGTGGAGGGCGATTTGCCGGTGATACTGGCGGTATACTCCATGAAGAGCTCGGGGAGCTCCATGTGGTGGATCGGGCTGAACACACAGAGCGGCTTGACGCCGGCTTCGGGCTCGGCCGGATTGTTCCGGCGGCCGGGGAGGATCGAAGTGACCGGACGGAGCAGTGGCGACTGCGAATCCTGGCGGCGGTAGAGCCGCGAGCTGATGTCGGCGAGGTAGAGCGAGCGCTGGTCCTTCAGGTCGGGACGGACTTGGAGGTAGCGCGGGTTCTTCGTCGGGCTGCCGTCGACGATGCGTGGATAGGCATTGGTGCAGTAGTAGTCGGGCGACTCTGCGGCGTAGAAGTCGAGCACCATGTTGCGCATCGGTTCGGTGTATTGACCGAAGCGGATGGCGTCCTCCGTTTCGTCTTTGGCAAACTCGCGGCCGAGTGGCTCGTAGTTACTAAGGAAGCTGCCTAAAGAGCTGAGATCAGCCTCAGCGGCGTGGTCGTAGCCGCGGATGATGGCATCGTCGGGACGTTGGAAGAAGCGGTACTCGCAGTTGTGCACGAACTTTGCGGAAGGTAACGACCAGTCGGGCGGCAGGCTGCTGAGCTGCGATACGGGTGCGACAGTCGAAGCGGTGATATCGTCTTCAAGAGAAATCTTGGCCGCTGGGATGAAGTCCTTACGCAGGCCGAAGGTGCGCCAGTTGCCGTTGTCAGTGTAACCGACACGGAGGTATTGCGTCAGCATCTGCTGCTCGCGGTAGCGGAGAATATTGCCCGGCTCACCGTTGATCAGGTCGACGCTGAAGCGCCTGCGCCAGTCGCTCCCCCAGTCTTCCTTGTAGAAGCGCTTGATAATCAGGACGAGCTCTTTGACATTCTGCGGAATAGACTTAAGCCAGGTATTATACTCCTCGGTATAATCACCCTTGGAGGGTGTGAGGAGCTTGACGACGGAGCCCAGTGAGCGCTCTTTACTCAGGATCGGGCGTCCGTGCGGCTTGTTCTTCGAGCTATCGAGGAAGCGCTGGCCAAATTCTCTGTTGATGATCGCCTCGGCCAGGTCGAAGTCCTTCTCGAAATCGCTGACGAATACCGGGCCCGAAATGATCGCATCGGTGATCGGTTTCGAGATCTCGGACTTGCCGCCACCAGAGACGGTGCAGGGCTTGTGGCAGACGCGGCTCTCGGCGGTATAGCCGACGAGGCGCCAGCGCCGGCCTTCGGCTGGTTTGAGCATTTGCACTTTATAGCCGGAGGGTAGGATGTAGGTGTTGTTTGGGAGGAGTTTGATCACCCGCTCTTTGCCGTCCTTCAACCAACTGATGCGCTGTGAGTTCAGCTCGATCCGCGAATCTTCAGGGATGTAGATGATGTCTCTGAATTTTTTATCGACGGCGTAGCCCTCCGGCATGACCTCGAGGCGGTCCGCGTAGCGAGCCACCACACCGTCAAAGGTTTGGTCGACTACTTTATAGTATTGGCTGAGCTGGAAGTCTTCGCCCAGATCATAACCGGTGAAGGCGAGAGTGCCGCCGGCGTGCTCTTCTTCGGCCAGGCCGTGGAGGTTGGCGGAAAAACCGATCTGAGTTTTGACCTCTTTCTTGCAGTAGCCGAAGTAGTTGTCGGCGATTGCGGTGACGACGACGCCACGATCATCGCGGCAGGTGATTTTGAAGGCCCCGCCATCGTTATAGAGTTCGTCTTCCTTCTCCCAGCACATGCCGTCCCGCTTTTGGCGCTCTGTAGCGTCTTTGACATGTGGCAGGCCGAGTTCTTTCTTAGTCGTGCCCATGAGGTGTGGCGCGAGGATGACGCAGCCACTGTGGCCCGTCCAGTGGGCAGGGTCGAGGGCGGCATCGTTTTCTGCGATGAAAGGATCGCCGGCATTGCCGAAGATAGACTCGACGAAATCGAGGTTACTCACGAGGTTGCCCGGCGCGAAGAAGCGCACTTCCATCGTCTTCTCCTTGCAGAAACCAGCAACCTCGGGCAAGACGACCGGGCGGAGTAGGAGTGAGACCCAGGCGCGCGCCTTTTCTTCCTGAATGGCAAGAAAAGGCAGCGTGAGTAGCGAGTCGGGCGCGGCGCGTAAGGCCTTGGCAAAGAGGCGGGCAGCGGCCAGCTTGGGCACTGCCTTCTTGTCGTTCGGAATGGGGAGCCCCCCTTCGGTGACGTGGAATACGCCCTTCGTGGTGCGGCGGTCGCTTTTTGGATTATGGAGCACGCCTTGTTGGATGCGGTAGGAGTCAATGATTTCGGAAGAGAAATGGTCCCCCTTGGCGGGCAGCGAAAGAGTGCGCGCCACGCCGTGGCGGTCGAGGATCAGCGTGTTGTTCGGCAGGTCTGGAATCTCGCTTGGATCGAGATCGCTGAAATAATCCGCTAAAAAGCTCTGCACGCGCTGGTCACAGGCGGGCAGGTAGTCGGCCAAAAGGCGGGATTTTTCTTGGTAGCTGGCGAGCAGCGATTTGCTTAGACTGGAAAAACCTGAGTCCTCGACCTCTTCGAAAGTGGGTTGACCGATAGAGGTTAGCTTGAGGTTCACATATTCGATGAGTGAAGGCTCATGATGGGCATAGGCCGCAGTTTTTGGATCGAGTCCGAGCTTTGTCGTGAATTCCATGGTATTGGTTTTTATTTTCAGTTGAATGCGAAGTCGTTCTCAGTGCAGGTATCCTGCCTATTAACTCTGTATTCGAATTTTGTAATTTTTGGCAAGATGTACCGTATGGTGACATAAAGTGTTTAACCAAAATGTAGCATTAGATAAGTATAGCTAATTTCAATATTAATATGGATAAGTTCTCCGAATATTGCTCCTGCCGCTACGTTCTATCCTCAAAGCGACTCATATTTGATCGCCTCATCTAGGCCCGTCTGCCTGGTTCACGAAAATCGATCCAGCCAATGTGCTCTAGCCCGACGCGTCTGGCGTCGCCTTGCTAAGGATTGTCTGGCTAGCAATCAAAATGGCTCTTGTTGCGCTCATCGGAGCTTTCCGGAAGTGCCCATAACGATCAGAATTTATTCAAAGGGGTATGAGGGCACAAGTCCGCTTTGCGCGCTTCGTGAATCGCGACGATGGAGAACGTCAGCCCGGTTGCTTCGACGGTTTCGTAGCCGGCGAGCTTGAGCTGTTCGCTCAGTGCTTCCTTCGTCGGAAAGTTTTCGATCGTTCCGGCGAGGTAGTCGTAGGCGCTTTTATCGCCTGTTGCGAGGGCGGCGACCCAGGGTAGGATGTATTTTAGATATAAATAATAGATGGGGCGGAACCATGCGTCGGGCTGCGAAAACTCAAGCACGAAGAGGTGGCCCCCCGGGCGGAGAACACGGAGGATTTCTTTGAGCCCGCGCTGGCGGTCTTCGAAGTTGCGCACACCAAAGGAAATCGTGACTGCATCGACCGATGCATCGGGTAAGGGGAGCTCCATGCAGTCGCCAAAGGCGAACTCGATGTCGGCAAAGCTGGGCTTTGCCCCACGTTTGGCGCGCGCCTCGTCCAGCATCGGCTCGCAAAAATCAAGCCCTATTACTGGAACGTCTGTGCCCAGGCGATCGCGCAGCTTGAAGGCCACGTCGCCGCTGCCCGTCGCGAGATCAGCTACGTCCTTTGGCGCACAGCGTCGGACCATGCGGGTGAGCACGCGCCTCCAATAAAAATCGATCCCTCCGCTGAGGAGGTGATTGGCTAGGTCGTAGCGGCCGGCGATCCCGGCAAACATCTGGCTGACTGCTTTTCCTTCTGGCATCTTATTGAGTGGAGAGTAGGGGCTGTGAAGTGGAAATTGGAAAATGACAATAAGGTGCCCTCTCAATCGGATTTCGCCTTTACGCTTTCGATACTGCGCACGACCCAATTGGATAGCTCTTTGTCCGGATTCTCTATAGCGAGCTTGCCTAGTCTAAAAGCAGTCTGCCCGGTGTTGCGGTTGATGATGGTTAATCCATGCTCGTAGTCGCGGAACTTTTCTTCGCAGAGCGACTGGATGGTGCGGTCATGCTGACTGGCTTCGTCGATCAGGGCGTCGACCGCGAGCGGTTTGAACTCGAGAGTGAAGCCATGCGCTTTTTCGAAGGCGCTGGCGAAGCGCTTGATGTCATCTTCCCAGACGGCTTGTTGCAAGTGGGCGTTATTTGATTTGAGGGTTTTCAAGCACGCAGCAGGATTTTCAATCATGTCGGTCGTTACTTCGAAATGCTTGATTGCCGTTGAGGGCAGCTCGAATTTGTAATCCCGAAAGAGCCGCTCCATCACTGTCATAATGCCGCGGGCACCAGTGCCCTCTTTGCTGGCGTCTTCAGCGATCGCTAAAATCGCTTCCGGAGTGATGTCGAACTCGATGTCATAGCCCCGAAAGTCGTCGCGGTATTGATGCAGCACGCTACCTTCTGAAGTCGTCAGTATGTGTGCCAGGTCATTGGCCGTCAACGCAGAGCAGGCGCAGCGGACGGGCACGCGGCCAATAAACTCGGGCTCGAAGCCGTATTTGATAAAGTCGCTTGTTTCAGCGTATTGGAGGTAGCTGGAGAGGTCTTCTTCCTGGTTGGCCACACTCGCACCAAAGCCCATTTCGTTCTTCGCGAGGCGCTTTTTGATCGACTCGGCCAATTTGTCAAAAGCACCGCTCACGATGAAGAGGATGTTCTTTGTGTTGATCGATTTGCGCTTCGGCTTACCGCCGCGTTGTATCTCCATCGCCGCCTGCATCTGCGCCATCATATCGGTTGGGCTGAAGAGGTTGACATCAGTCTCCTCCATTAGTTTGAGCAGGTTGATCTGCACGCCCCGCCCAGAGACATCGCGCCCGCCGAAACTGGCTTCGCTAGCGATCTTATCGATCTCGTCGACGAAGATGATGCCTGTTTCCGCCAGTTCGATATCGCCGTCGGCCGCCTTCACCAGGTCGCGCACCAGGTCCTCCACGTCGGAGCCGACGTAGCCCGTCTCGGAAAACTTCGTGGCGTCGGCCTTGACGAAAGGCACTCCAATTAGGCGGGCGACGTTTTTCATCAAGTAGGTTTTGCCCACCCCGGTGGGGCCGAGGAAGAGTAGATTCTGCTTGCTGTATTCTGTGGTCTGGGAGTTTTTGCCCGAAAGCGTCTGGCGGACGTGGTTGTAGTGGTCGCAGATGGCGACGGAGAGCACCTTCTTCGCCTCATCCTGCTGGATGACGAAACGGTTCAAATAGTCACGAATCTCCTTGGGCTTGAGATTGAAATTACGGATATTCTCAAGTGTTTCGGCGCTCTTGTCGCTCGCGGCGGCCGCATCCGCTGCACTCGGGGCGGGCTCATCCGCAAAGGGGTCCTCCCCAGAAAAGTCGTGCGCAGAAACCTTTACATTTGAATCCTTGAACAATTCTTTTAACTGGCGCTGAATTTCCTCGAAAGGATTGGGTGGTTCTTTATCGCTCATGTTTTCTAGTTTGACAGTGTTTTCGTGATCCGAAGTATCGCACTTACAGTAACTTTCGTTTTTTAACTTTCCGCAAGCTCACCAAGCATATATCAGGATGTCCAATAACCTTACAAAACGCGATATCGTTTTAGATATCTACGATAAAACTGATTTTCCGCAAAAAGAAGTGCGAGAAACTGTTCAACTCACGCTCGACGCCATCGCCCGTGCACTGAGCGAAGGCCGTAATGTTGAGCTCCGTAATTTCGGTGTGTTTGAGGTGCAGATCCGTAAATCTCGTATTGGCCGCAACCCGAACAAACCTGAGACGGATGTCGTCATTCCCAAGCGCGCGGTGATAAAATTCAAAGCTGGTAAGGAATTGAGGGCGCAGCTCCAGGATATTGACGTCGACGCGCTCGAAGGGGGCGCGTAGAGATGTGTCGAACTGTCCAAGCGTTTAACCGTTCGAGACCGTTCACCTCCGCCTGGCTATCGTCTTACCTGAGAGAGATTTGCAATGCAGTTTGAAACTCTACCCGGCTTTCGTGAATTCTATCCCGAGGCCTGTGCGCGCCGAAACCATATCTTCAACCGCTGGCGCCATGTCGCCCGCGCATTTAATTTTTTGGAATACGATGCGCCTGTGCTCGAACCTTTGGAGCTCTACATTGAAAAGTCGGGTCAGGAGATCGTCGGCCAGTTGTTCAACTTCGAGGATCGCGGAGGCCGGGCTGTCGCATTGCGCCCGGAGTTGACGCCTTCACTCGCACGCCTGATCGGAGCCAAGGCGAATAGCCTGAAGCGCCCGGTTAAGTGGTTCAATATCGGCGAAAATTATCGCTACGAGCGCCCGCAGAAAGGCCGTCTGCGCGCCTTCTACCAATTCAACGTCGATATCTTTGGCGAGCCGGGCCCTTCGGCAGATGCCGAGCTTATCTGCTTACTGACTCAGGCGCTGCAAGCTTTCGGCTTAGGTTCCAACGATTTTAAGGTGCGCCTGAGTGACCGTGATCTTTGGCTGCTCATGTTGGCCGCCGAAGGGCTCGACGAGGCCGGGAGTGCCACCGTGCTTAGCATCATTGACAAGTTGGAACGCACGGAACGCGCCAAGACGGTCGAAAGGCTGAGCTCTGTCATGGGCGAGGATGCAGAGGATTTCCTCTCGCGTATCGAAGAGGTCATTGCCATTCGCGATTTCGAGACGCTCCGCGCATACATATTGAATCTGCCGCTTGAGGGCGACCTCGCCGATCAAGCGAAAGCCCGCATCGGGAACTGGGAAAAGCTCTTGCGCCATCTCAAGGCGGCCGGGGCAGGGGAGTTTATCCAGATCGACCTGGGGATCGTTCGGGGGCTCGCTTACTACACGGGCTTCGTCTTCGAGGCCTTTGAAGCGAGCGGCGAAGGCCGTGCCTTGGCGGGCGGTGGGCGCTACGATGCCCTTGTTCAGAAGCTCGGCGGTCCCGATATCCCTGCCGTGGGTTTTGCAATGGGCGATGTCACTCTGGCCGACCTGCTCGATGGTAAGTCACTCATGCCGGCATACATGCAGCGCCCGGAATTCATCGCCATTATTGGCGGTGCCGATGAGCGCGACGCCGCCCTCGGCGATGCCGCCCAACTCCGAGCACTGGGTTACCAAGTAGAGTATCCGCTCAAGGATTCCGGTTTCGGTAAGCAATTCAAAGCAGCCAACCAGTCCGGTGCCCGCTTCGCCCTGATCTATGGCAGCGAAGAGCTGGAGCGCAGTGCGGTTAAAGTCCGCGACCTCGGCAATGGTAATGAAGCCGAAATCCCCCGGGATCAACTGATCCGGCAAGTCCCCGCCCTCCTCGAAAGTGGAATTGAGTAGTCGGTCTACATGCCTGGACTCGGTTCTAGTTTAACCACGTATGGACCGCATACCTGTGCATCCATGGTTTACAATTTACGAATCTTGTCTTGTCACAGACTTGCAAACTACCTAGTAGTAGTTCTTATTCTGAATTTCATCTAAATTAGAGACTTAAATTATGGCCAAGCCCACACCTGAGTTCTACTACCAAAAGCAATTTCCCTTGGGGAAGGATAAGACGCAGTATCGCCTGCTGACGAAGGACTTTGTCGAGACGGTCGACTTCGGTGGCGAGTCGGTCCTTAAAGTCGATCCCCGTGCGCTGACCTACTTGGCGGAGTCGGCCATGAAGGACATTGCCTTTAAGCTGCGCACGGAGCACCTTGAAAAAGTGGCGGCCATCCTTGACGATCCGGAAGCGACTGAGAACGATCGCACCATCGCGCTAACGATGCTGCGCAATGCCGAGGTCTCGGCGCATGGTGTGCTCCCGTTCTGCCAGGACACTGGCACCGCGATCATCCTCGGGAAAAAAGGCCAAGCTGTTTGGACGGGTGGGGGCGACGAGGCTGCCCTAGCCAAGGGTATCTACAACACCTACACCCGCGAGAACCTTCGCTATTCGCAGATGGCACCGCTCTCCATGTATGAGGAGTCCAACACGGGCACTAACCTCCCCGCCCAAATCGACCTGCTCGCAACTGATGGCGATAGCTACGAGTTTCTCTTCGTCGCCAAGGGTGGGGGTTCAGCGAACAAGACCTTTTTCTACCAGGAAACCAAAGCCTTGCTCAACCCAGCTAACCTGGAGAAATTCTGTATCGAAAAGATGGGGACGCTGGGTACCTCCGCTTGCCCACCGTATCACATCGCTTTCGTCATCGGGGGCACTTCGGCCGAGACTTGCCTGAAGACGGTCAAGCTGGCCTCGACTAAATACTATGACGAGTTGCCCACTGAGGGCAATGAGCACGGCCAAGCCTTCCGCGACACCGCGCTCGAGGCCAAATTGCTCGAATACACGCGTCAGATGGGTTACGGCGCACAGTTCGGTGGCAAATACTTTGCCCTCGATATCCGCGTTGTCCGCCTGCCGCGCCACGGCGCTTCCTGCCCGGTCGGTCTCGGCGTTTCCTGCTCGGCCGACCGCAATGCTAAGGCGCGGATCGACAAGGACGGCGTCTGGCTGGAGCAACTGGAAGAAAACCCGGGCCGCTTCATCCCCGCGGAGGGTGCCATCGCTAAGCCGAAGGATCCCGTCGCTATCGATCTGAACCGCCCGATGCGGGACATCCTGGCCGAGCTCAGTCAATATCCCGTGGCCACACCGCTTTCACTGAGCGGCACCATTGTGGTGGCGCGCGATATCGCTCACGCCAAGATTCAGGAGCGTCTGGATCGGGGCGAAGGCATGCCCGACTATTTTAAAAACCACCCTGTCTATTACGCCGGCCCGGCCAAGACGCCGGCGGGTAAACCGTCGGGATCCTTCGGCCCCACCACCGCGGGGCGGATGGACAGCTACGTGCAACCCTTCCAGGCCGAAGGTGGCTCCATGATCATGCTGGCCAAGGGCAACCGCTCGCAGCAAGTTACGGATGCTTGCAAAGAGTTCGGCGGATTTTACCTCGGCTCAATTGGTGGCCCCGCTGCCTTGCTGGCTGAGCACAATATCAAGAATGTCGAAGTGCTTGAATATCCCGAACTCGGGATGGAGGCTATTTGGAAGATCGAAGTGGAGGATTTTCCTGCCTACATCCTGGTCGATGATAAGGGCAACGATTTCTTTGCCGACGTCCGCATCGCCTGCTCGCAGTGCGCGCTCCACGCCTACGAAAACGCGCGGGCGGAAATGAAGAAGTAAGTCGGGGGTTATCTACCCTCTCAAGGCGGCTGGGCGTGTCATGGAATCATGATCAGTCTTTTCCGGAGGGACGCGCTCTGTCGCGTCCGCGGGCCGTTGATGCCGGCTCCGGGATCTGTAGTGTCACAGCTTGATCTACAGAAAGAATTTAAACCCACCTCCCTATCCTCGCCCGCAGGGCCCTCTAGCGGAGCGGTTGTGAAAAAAAGAATGAAGTACTTAAGTCCGCTGCAGCAAAAACGCCCCCGCGCCGTCATGGCCGGTCTCCCAGGGGTAGCTGATTTCCGAGGCTTCCAGTCGGAACTTGCTGCCGGATTTCGAGGCTAAAAATGCGTCCACCACTGCGCGGTTTTCGGCTTCTTCGATACTGCAGGTGCTGTAAACAAGGCGTCCGCCCGGGCGCACGAAGCGGGCGGCGGAATGAAGCAGTTGGAGCTGGAGCTGTGCGCAGGCTTCGATGTCCTTCGCTTGGAGGCGCCATTTGACATCTGTCCGGCGCTGAACCACGCCTGTGTTGGAGCAGGGAGCGTCGAGCATGACGGCATCGTATGCGGTCGGCAGTTTGTGCGCTTCAAATGTGTCGGCGCTGAGCTCCAGCAGGTCGGATTCGATGATCCTGCAGATCAAGTCTGGGGATTGCAATGAGTCGAGATTCTGCTGGAGGCGGCCGATGCGCTTGCCTGGCAGATCGACGGCGATGATCTGGCCGCGGCCTTCCATCGCGTGCGCCATGTCGTAGGCCTTGCCCCCAGGGGCGGCGCAGAGGTCGAGTACCGATTCCCCAGGCTGCGGCGCGAGCAGGCCGGGCGCGAGGCGGGTGGAGGGGTCTTTAATATAGGCGTTGCCCTGATTGAGTAGGGGGAGGAGGTCGTCCTTCCAGGAAACGTGTCCGCTGATTTTGTAAAACTGCGGCCAGTCCGTGGCCTCCAGCCCGGCGGGGCGCTCGATCTTGGGATCGTAGATTTTCAGATAGGTCGTGGGGATACCTTGGTTCCACTCCAGCAAGCGAGTGTAGCTGCCGAGAAATTCTTTTTGCCAGCGCGCCACAAGCCAGTCGGGGTGGCTGAAGTAGGCGGCCGGTGCTGTGCCGGGGACGATCTGGCCGAGTGCGTCCGGCAGTTTGCGTAAAACCGCATTGAGAAAGCCCTGCTCGAAGCGGTTGACCAGCGCTTTGCTGCATTCCACCGCATGGTGGATGATCTTTGGATACCGCTCGCTCTCCGCGTCCAGCAGTTCGTAGCCGGTGACCAGCAGGATCGCTTCGACCCCGGGCTTGGCTTTCTTTCGCATCAGCCCCTTGAGGGCGGCGCGGCTACGGTGTCCGTGCCGCAAGGCACCGAGAAAAAGAGATTGGCAGGCGGCGCGGCGGTCGCCTATAAAATCTTCCGGGAGCCCATCGAGTAGCTGGTCGGCCTTTTGATCGCCCGTCAGATAGGCTTCCGTCAACAGTACAGCCGCTTCCCAGCCCGAAGTGGACTTTCTGGATAAGCTAAACTTAATACTTCTCATTGGCGTAGAAACTGTCCATAGTGGAACGTTTACGACTAAGACAAGCAATCATTATGAATAAAGAGGCCATAGACGCTCTCATCGAAAAGAATCCGAAACTGGTTCCGCACCGTGCGAAACTCGAAGCCATGGTGCCCGGCAACTACTGCCTGCACCGCAGCTGGGGTTTCGGCAAAATCGTGGACTATAACGCAGCCGACGACCGCCTGATCATCGACTTTGAAGATGGTAAAGACGGTCATGCCATGGCGCCCGCTTTCTGCGTGGATAAACTCGATATCCTCAAGCCGAACGATATCCTTGTGCGCTCCCGCACGGAGCCGGATCTGATTGAAGAGATGATCAAAAAGAAGCCTGCCGACCTGATCTGCGAGATCATTGCCGCCAGCGACGATCAAGCCATGATGGCGTCCGAGATCGAGCGTCTGCTCGCCCGTGTGATCGGCCCGATCAAATACAAGAAATGGTGGACCGCCACTAAGAAGGTGCTGGTCAAAGACCCCCGCATCGGTGTGCCACTAAAGAAGACGGATCCTTACATCTTCCGCGACGAGCCCGTGAAGCCCGAGGACGAGATCCTGGAGCAGTTCCATGCGACCAAGAATTCGAAGCAAAAAATCGAACTCGGCGAAAAACTCTATGCGCTCTCCGAGAATATCTCCGTCATCCGCGAAGAGATGCCGGCCATCCTCGAAGAGTTGACCGAAGCGATTGCGCACGCCAAGAGCCTCAGCCAGGCCGACCGTTTACACGGCGTCTGGGTACGCAACAATCTGGCGCGTGACTTGCACGAAGATGTCGAATCACTGGAGCCGTCCTCTGCATCGATTCTCGATGCGACGAACGACTACTCCGAGCTGGCGGCCCACTTACCGGCCCAATACTTCAAACGCTACCTGGACCTCATCAGCCGCACCTATCCGGACAAATGGCAGTCGATGGTCGAAGACCTGCTGCGTAATTCCAGCGGCAAATTCACCAGTGAGTGTATCAACTTCATGCTTGAACACGAGATGGAAGAACGCATTCGCTACTGTCTCGACCGCTGGCTGAAGGAACAAACAATCAAAGGCCCCCTTCTATTCTGGGTGGTCAAAAACCGCGCATCCAAGAAATACAACAGCATCATCGAGCCGCTCGTCACGCCACGCCTCCTCGCTGCGATGTTCTACGCGATCGATTACGAAGCGCTCCAAAATGCAAGCACCCGTCGCATCCCGCTGGCCGACTTGCTGAGCGACGATACCACACTCATTCCGGACTTGCTCTCCACAGCCAATGTCGAGACAGCCAATGACCTCGCGCAAACTTTGCTGCTGAATCAGGGCTTCGAGGATTTGACCAAAAAGTCGCTGCTCGCCCGTTTCATCAAGCAGTTCCCTTCCGTGCAGAGCTTGCTCGCCGGTCAAGCTGCTGAAACGTCCGAGGAGGAAGCGCTCATCGTCTCGCAGGAAAGCTTCAATGCCGCGAAGTCCGAATACGAAGAACTTATCTCCAAGAAGATCCCCGAGAACAAACTGGCGATCCAGGTCGCCCGCGATCATGGTGACTTGAAGGAAAATTCCGAGTATAAGATGGCTCGCCAGGACCAGGATCTGCTCCTCTCGCGTAAGAACGAGCTGGAAGTCGACCTCTCCCGCGCCCGTGTGACGGACTTCACCGATGCGACGGTCGAAAACGTCAGTATCGGTAGTATCGTCGAACTGAAGGAAGGTTCCAGCGGCAACACGCAGCGCTACTCCATCCTCGGTGCTTGGGACAGTGATCCTGACAACGATGTGCTCTCCTATAAGACCCCGCTCGCGCAAGCCCTCCTCGGCAAAGAGCCCGGCGCGACCGTCACCACCAAGATTGGTGGCAACGAAGAGCAATGGACGGTCCTCAGCATTGCCCGCTGGGTCGACGCCAAGTAATTCAAGTCATTTAAACAAACACACAAACAAAAGGCGCTTCCGTAAGAGAAGCGCCTTTTTTTATGGGTGCCCGCAGCTTTAGCAAGGGCTCTTCATTCTTGGAGCAGCTCGCTGCCTTCGACTTGGCTCAAGCCTGGAAAGCGTCCCGCTATGAAAATTAATTCTCGTCGTCGCAAATGCCGAGCTTCTTGCGGATGCCGGGAAATTCGTTGAGCTCGGCGAGGAATTCATTGACGTCGAAGTCGGCTACCAGGAAATCCTCATAGACAAAGGTCGGCGCCTTAGTCTGTCCGCTCAGGGCGACCATCGCGTCCATATCCTTCGGGTTGTCGTTTACATCACGCACGTCCAGTGCGACGCCTTGGGAGTTGAAGAAGGAGAGGGCTTCCCGGCACCAGGGGCAACCGGATTTGATGTAGAGGATCGGTAGTTTGTTTTTGCTCATATGATTCCTATAAATATAAACAAACACCCCGTGCTGACAACGTAAATTCGCTGTTTTGTAACTTTATCCCGAGGGAGCTTGCACGCTGCTGCGATCTCATATATAAGCATCGCTTTCCTTGATGTATGAGTAACACCGACGCACTGCTGTCCAATTCGATTTCCGTAAAAGGAGCACGCGAACATAACTTAAAAAACATTAGCGTCGATATCCCGCGTAATCAGCTCGTGGTCATTACTGGGGTCAGTGGATCGGGCAAATCCTCACTGGCATTCGACACCATTTACGCAGAGGGCTACCGTAAATACATTGACAGTCTGTCGACTAAGGCGCGCATGGTGCTGGAGCAAATCCCGCGGCCGGATGTTGATTACATTCAGGGGCTCTCGCCGGTCATCGCGCTGGAGCAGCGAAGCGGCGGCGGGGGCAACCCGCGCAGCACGGTGGCCACCGTTACCGAGATTGCCGATTTCGCCCGTGTGCTCTGGGCGGTCTGCGGCACGCCGTATTGTCCGAAGGACGGTGGCATCATTGAACGCCGCTCGATGGATGACTGTCTGACCCGCCTCTACGCCGAGCCGGAAGGGAGCCGACTCATGATCCTCGCGCCTTGGATCACGGCCAAGCCTTCCATCCTCCGTGAAGAGTTGCCCCGTCTCCAGCAGCGGGGCTTTCAGCGCGTGCGGCTAAACGGCGAGATCCGCCGCCTCGACGAGTCGGATTTGATCGATTCCAAAGCGTCGGAGATCACTGTCGAGATTGTGGTCGACCGGGTCGTGCTTAAGCCTGACCAGCGCAGTCGCCTCGCCGACTCCCTCGATCTCGCGTTCAGCGAGGGGGAAGACCGTGCCCTTATTTTGATCGAAGAAGCGGGCGGCTGGCGCGAACTGCCACTCAGCAATCGATTGGCATGTGTGAATTGCGGCGACGTCTACGAGCGTGTCTCGCCCCGGCACTTTTCGTGGAATCACGCGGAAGGCGCTTGCCCCGCCTGCGGGGGCCTCGGCGAGACCTTGCAGTTTCAGCCTGAGCTCATCGTGCCTGACCCGACGATTAGTGTGAAGAAGGGCGCGATCAAACCATGGCGCCTCGGCTCCAAGCTGATGATCATCCGGCACAA
This sequence comes from Opitutia bacterium UBA7441, assembly GCA_002480015.1. Classification (GTDB taxonomy): domain Bacteria; phylum Verrucomicrobiota; class Verrucomicrobiia; order Opitutales; family Coraliomargaritaceae; genus Thalassobacterium. The sequence continues at coordinate 2,011 of DLQD01000107.1, read as the reverse complement.
CGCCATTCTTAAACAACTGGCCGAACAGCTGCCTTTCGATCCGGATGTGCCTTGGGACGAACTCGAACCCGAGGTGCGCGGGCAAATCCTCCACGGCGCGGGCGAACGGCTTTTCTGCTTCAAGCTGAAAGGGGGCAAGGCCCAGCCTGAACCGATGCATTTCGAGGGTGTCTTGGCCGACCTTGAAAATATCCGCCGCACCACCACGAGCGACGGTCTGCGCGCACGCCTCATGGCCTACCAGACCAGCAGTCGCTGCGAAACCTGCGAAGGTCGCCGCCTTCGTAAGGCCAGCCTGAGCGTGCTGATCGAAGGCCGGTCCATTACCGACCTGCTGGCCATGTCTCTGCAGGAGGCGGAAGGCTTCGTTCATACGCTTGAATCGAATCCAGCCTACGCCTCGGTTAGCGACGCGGTGCGTGGCCTTGGCTCGCGCCTGGCTTTTCTTAACGAGGTCGGCCTCAGCTACCTCACGCTGAACCGGGCCTACGCCAGCTTGAGCGGCGGCGAGGCGCAGCGAGTCCGACTGGCCACGCAGCTGGGTATGTCGCTTGTCGGCGTGGTCTATCTACTGGACGAGCCGAGCATCGGCCTACACCCGATCGATAACCGCCGCCTCATTCAAACCCTCACCGGCTTGCGCGAGCGGGGCAACTCCGTCGTCGTGGTCGAGCACGATGCCGAGACGATGCTCGCCGCCGACCATCTGATCGAGCTGGGCCCCGGTGCGGGTGTCGAGGGCGGCGAACTTATCTACCAGGGCGACCCTCAGGGCTCTTTTCAGAGTCAACGCAGCCGCTCGGGAATGTTTCTTTGCGGGCAGGCCCGCGTCGAAAAAAACGCCGCCACTCTGCGCCCTAAGGTTGACTGGCTGACCATTCAAGGGGCCTGCGCCAACAATCTCAAAAATATCGATGTGCGCTTTCCGGCTGGTCTGCTGACAGTCGTCTGCGGCATCTCAGGGTCGGGTAAGAGTACCTTGGTTAACGACATCCTGGCCAAGGCGGCCGCCTTGAAACTGAATCGGGCCAAGACGATCCCCGGCAAGCACGGCCGGATTTCGGGCCTGGATCATTTCCTGTCGGTCATTCAAGTGGATCAGTCACCAATCGGCCGCAGTCCTCGCTCGAATCCGGCTACCTTCACTAAGCTCTTTGACCAATTGCGCGACCTCTTCGCTAAATGCTCGCTGGCTAAAATACGTGGCTATCAGCGCAACCGTTTCAGTTTTAATGTCAGCGGCGGGCGCTGCGAGCGTTGCAAGGGCGACGGCGTGATCAAACTCGACATGCAGTTCATGGCCGACGTCTATAGCGAATGCCCCAGCTGCCAGGGACGCCGCTACAACCGCGAGACGCTCGACGTGCGTTTCAAGGGCTACAGCATCGCGGATGTCCTCGAGATGAGTGTTGACGAGGCCCTGGCGGTCTTTGGTAAACAGCCGCGCATCGCCGAGAAGTTGCAAACCCTGACGGATGTGGGCCTGGGCTATATCAAGCTCGGTCAGCCCGCTACGACGCTCTCCGGGGGTGAGGCACAGCGGATCAAACTTTCGTTAGAGCTGAGCAAACGTCAACAGGGAGAGACGCTCTACATACTCGACGAGCCGACCACTGGTCTGCACTGGCTCGACATCCAGCGCCTGATGGATCTGCTTTTCAAGCTCCGCGATGCGGGCAACACCATCCTTATCATCGAGCACGACCTCGATGTTATTCGTCTCGCCGATTGGATCGTCGAACTCGGCCCCGAAGGCGGGCAGGGCGGCGGCGAACTCCTCTACGAGGGGCCCGCTATCGAGTTCTGCCAGGGCACAGGCACCCCCACACAGAGTGTGCTTTAGGACTCCGCCGGCGACTCCCAGTAGTCTTCGCCGTAATTAAAAAAGATTTCCTCGCCGGGTTCGATCTCGCGGAGGGCTTCGAAGCGGGCGCTCTTCCAGCGGCTGGATACGACGAGGAAGGCGTTGGGTTCGTCGCTGTGGTTGATGTAGCGGGTGTAGTTCGATAAG
>DLQD01000148.1 GCA_002480015.1 Opitutia bacterium UBA7441 | reverse complement strand
ACACGACTGGCGTCGCGCCGCTACGCAAAAAGCCCCGCAGTTACCTGCGGGGCTTTTGTAAAACGTAAGATCGAACCCATGTTTACTTGGTCGCTTCGTCGAGGAGGTCGCCGAGGCTGGTAAGGTCTTCACCCGTGGTGACGCTATCGAAGGCTTGGCGTTCCTTAGCGAGGTCGGCCTCACTGTAGTTGGCAGCCTTGACCGAGAGGCCAATCCGGCGCTCGTCTTTGTCGATCTTGATCACGCGGGCTTCGACTTCAGCACCTTCATCGAGGACGTCCTTGATCTTTTCAATGCGCTCTTCGCTCACTTGCGAGATGTGCACGAGGCCGTCGATGTCATTGTCGAGTTCGACGAACGCACCATAGCTGGTGATCTTGGATACCTTGCCCTTGACCATGTCGCCGATCTTGAAGTGCGTTTCGATTTGATCCCATGGATCCGTGGAGAGCTGCTTCATGCCGAGCGAAATACGCTGGCTGTCGGCATCCACGTCGAGCACGATGGCGTCGACTTCGTCGCCCTTCTTGACCACCTCGGACGGGTGATTGACCTTGCGGGTCCAGGACATATCAGACACGTGCACCATGCCGTCAATACCTTCTTCGAGTTCGACAAAGGCACCGTAGGTCGTGAGGTTGCGCACCTTGCCACGGACGCGGGCGCCCACTGGATAGTTGTGACGAGCCATTTCCCAAGGATTGGTTTCCAGTTGGCGAGTGCCGAGGGAGATCTTCTGCTCTTCCTTCTGGATGCCGAGAACGACTGCTTCGACTTCGTCGCCGATGCTAAGCACTTCACTGGGCTTGGAGATACGCTTCGTCCAGGAAAGCTCGGTCACGTGAACGAGACCCTCAACACCTTCTTGGATTTCGATGAACGCACCGTAAGGCACGAGATTAACGACCTTACCCTTAACCGTAGAGCCGATTGGGAAGCGTTCTTCGATCTTTTCCCAAGGGTTGTCAGCAAGTTGCTTGAGGCCGAGAGAGACGCGTTCGCGCTCGCGGTCGATCTCAATGATCATCACTTCGATCTCTTCACCTTGCTTCACCATTTCAGATGGATGCTGGATGCGACCCCATGACATATCGGTGATGTGGAGGAGACCGTCGAGGCCGTCGAGATCAACGAAGGCACCGTAATCGGTGATGTTCTTGACCTGGCCACGGCGGGTATCGCCCGGCTTGACATCCTCGAGGAGCGAACGGCGCTTCTCCATGCGTTGCTCTTCGATGAGCTCGCGGCGGGACACGACGATGTTCTTGCGGTCGAGGTTGATTTTGATAACTTTAAAGTCGTAGGTCTGGCCAACGTATTGGTCGAGGTTCTTGGGCGGCTGCACATCGATTTGTGAAGCCGGCATGAAAGAATCGACGCCAATGCTGACGATCAGGCCGCCTTTAACCTTGGAGCGAACACGACCTTGAATGATCGAACCCTCTTCGCAGTTCTCGACGATTTTCTCCCAGTTCTTCTTCTGCTCGGCTTTGTCGTAGGAGATAACCGGGTTACCTTCTTTGTCTTCAAGCTTTTCGAGGAAAACTTCGAGTTCGGAGCCGACTTGGAGGTCGCTCATATCGACGAACTCAGATGCGTGGACGACGCCTTCGGATTTGCCACCAATGTCAACAACGACTTCGGTGGGGCGGATCTCGACGATTGTTCCCTTGATAATGGAACCTTCTTCAAGGTTGTCTATGTTGCTATCTGCTAGCAACTGTTCCATGAGATGACTCATATGCTGTGTGTGACTGCACGCCAAGGCGGCAGTATGGTTTGTGGTTATTGTTGTGGGTGATTTCATCCGGCAACTGCCGGACCGACGGTCCCAACCGTCGCAGAGGAACGCGCGAAAGTAGGTTGGGCGTGGAACGGTGCAAGGCTAAAATGTTGAGCAAAGAATCTTGCCAAGTGCGCCACTGACCGCTTTTTTCCCAGCTTCATTGCCGAGTAACACTTATGGCTGGGTGGCGGAATTGGCAGACGCTGGGGACTTAAAATCCCTTGCCAGTAATGGCGTGCGGGTTCGAGCCCCGCCCTAGCTACTTCATCTCAAATAATAATTCATTCGAGGCGGAGCACTCACCTTCGGTGGTCCGGTTCGCTTCCACCTACGCTCTTCGAGCTCCGGCGGACAAGTCGCGCCCGGTCTTGTCGGCGCAAAGCGCTTCGGAACGAGCCCCGCCCTAGCTACTTAGTATAATGAAAGACGACGAATCACTCGACTCCTTCCGCTCTTCGCTCAATGCGAACTACGACTGGCCGTGTATTTTCCCTTTTAAATTCATCGTCCCCAAAGACCAGGCGCAGACTGTGCTCGACCTCTTCGCGGACGATCCTGTCAAAGCGAATGAATCCTCCAGCGGCCGTTTCATCGGCTACACCATGGAAATGCACATGCACTCCTGTGATGAGGTCATCGCGATCTACCAGCGCGTCGCTCAAGTGCCGGGCGTTATTTCGTTGTAGTTCGCTGCTTTCAGCAAGCACTTGACACTTAGGAGAGTCAAGCCAACCGAGCAGTTGCCAATATTCCAAATGCCGCCTATGGTTGTGCTTCATGACTGAGCCAATCGATTCCTCTCTCTCCATCGCTACTTTTGGCGCCGGCTGTTTCTGGTGCGTCGAAGCGGTCTTTGAACAGCTCGAAGGGATCCACGCCGTGGAGTCCGGTTACATGGGCGGGCAGGTGGATCATCCCAGCTACCGGGAAGTCTGCACTGGAACGACGGGGCACGCGGAGGTGGCCCAAGTCCACTTCGACCCAGCGGTGATCCGCTACGAAACACTCCTCGACTGGCTCTGGCGCTCGCATGATCCGACGACGCTGAACCAACAGGGCGCGGATCGGGGCACCCACTATCGATCGGCTATTTTCTATCATGACGAGACGCAGCGTGCAGTGGCCGAGGCCTCCAAAGCCGCCGCGCAAAAATACTTTACCAACCCTATTGTGACCGAGATCACAAAGGTCACGACCTTCTACGCGGCCGAAGACTATCACCAGGACTATTATCGCCTCAATCCGGGCGCGCCCTATTGCCAGATGGTCATCCGCCCGAAGTTGCAAAAGCTCGCCCTTGAATAATGCGGATGGTGGTGTTTACAACACTCTTCTTCGGAGGACGTTACTATT
>DLQD01000007.1 GCA_002480015.1 Opitutia bacterium UBA7441 | reverse complement strand
CGTTACTATTTCGGCTCCTTCGAAACCCGTATCAAGATGGAGCGCATCGCACTGGCTGCGCTGAATAGTCCGCGGACACATGGGACAACGCCCGCCCCGGTGGCCCGCCTGCTCGACTTCGGCTACGATTGAATTCCCTCCAGCGAGGGCATGGTGGTCGAAGGCGGCGAGTTGGGGCGCAATGAGGACGCCCCCTTCCTCGCGGGGGTGCCCCACAGTCGTCAACCGGTACGCCCTCTTCCCCGGCCGAGCTACCTCAACCTCTTTAATGAACGCAGGCTACAAGCGTTTGGTAGAGCGCGGCCCGCGGCAGCGTATTGGCTGCTTCAGCTGCCATATCACACTCCAAGGATATCACCGACTTCAGTCAGCGCAGCCGCCACCAAACCACCTCCTCTGCGCCGACTGGGCGGCTCGGGTAGCTGGCCATCGGCACAAAGGCTTCGACCTGCTCGAAAGCATCCAGAAACAAAGCATCCGTTTCCTCACGGCTGATCGGGTGCGGCGGACCGTCGCCGTTGCACTGACTGACTTCACGAAAAAACACCGCCAAAAAGTGCCCACCCGGCTTCAGCGCCCGGCGAACCGCCGCCGCATACGCCGCACGTTCGCCTGGCTCAATCGCACAGAGGCAGGTATGCTCCACCACCCAGTCGTAGACGCCGCAGTGCTCCGCAGCTAAATTTAAAAAGTCTCCGAGCACATAGCGTTCCTGCCCCGAAGCCGGGAAAGCCTCCGCCTTTCGAATCCCCGTCGGCGCGATATCCATGCCAACCACATCAGCGCCCTCTGCGGCCAAAGCCCGCACATCGTGCCCAGAACCGCAGCCCGGCACGAGGACACGAGCCGTCACTGCCTGCCGCTTCAGAAATTCAAGAAGTGGCGGCGAGGCATAGCCCTTGTCCCAAGGCGTGTCGCCGGTTTCGTAAGCATTGTTCCAATCTCTGGCCATCGTACACAAAAGTGGCCAGGCACCCTACGGCACACGTGGATTAGGCGACCGCTGCTCCCTTCCGGGCCTGACGGGGTTAACCTGTCCAACGTTGCATAGGACCCGGCCAGCTATACAAGACACCCGACTCCCCCATCTCAGCAACCCTAAAATGCAGATTTCCTGAGTCCAAAACGACTGGAAAGAAAATTTGACGCCGCAGAGGCACGGATTCATTTTATACGGATGAGCGATTTACTCGAAGTTCGAAAAAGCGCCGACGACCTTTCAGCGGAAGACAAAGCAGGTCTAATCGCACACTTATTAGCTTCACTGCCACACCCACCTCTGGGGCCAAAAGATCACGAGATCGACCGTCGAGAAAAAGAGATGGACGAAGGCAGCGTTACACCCATTTCCCACACTGATTTTTTGGATCAGATTGGCAGAGCGTGAAGCCCGCCGTCTACCACCCTCAAGTTCCTTCGGAGGTTCGCGATATCGTAAAATACTACGAAGCGATCTCACCCGAGCTTACAGATGCATTCTGGGAGGAAGTCAAAGAGGCCATCGCCTACGCACAAGAATTTCCAGAAAGGCACCATTTCGACGCGAGTGGTCGGAGGCGTGGCAATCTAAGACGATTCCCTTACCATTTTTTATTTCGCGTATTTTCGACACACATCCGAATCACCGCAGTTAGACACCACAATCGAAGCCCCTCCCGCGGGAGTCGTCGCCAGTGACGGGGGGCTCGCGCAAGTCCTCCCCATCCCAGCAACCCTAAAATGCAGATTTTCTCGCAATCCGCCGCTTCGTCATTCGCGGTGCGTCATTAATTATTGGCAAGCAGGGGTATGTACCTCAGCTTACCCCCATGCAGGCCGCGGCCACCCAACACCGTAAACAGTTTTTTCCGATCAACGCGCTCTTCCGGCAGTACCTCTCCGAGTATTTCCGGGCGCTGGATCTACCAGTGACTTACGAGGACATGCTGAAGTATGAAGACTCGTTTCCCCTCATCAACAAGAACGGCGACGACACTCTCTGGCAGACACTGATCTACGAGCAGCAGTTTGGCCGCGAGCTCTACGAGGGGCTCAAGCGGATCTACGTCCTACTGCGCTCCGGGGGCGACGAGAGTATCCTGCCCAATCTCTACATCGACCGGGTGGACTTCTGCACCTTCGGCAACACCAAGCCAATGCGTGTACGTGTCGTCAACCAATACAACGACAACCACGACTACTTCTACGTCAAGAAGGCCGATGCCTCCCGCGTCTATGGGCTGGAGCTCGAGGAGCTACTCTCGCCGAACCATATCAATTTCCTCGTGCACGAAGACACTTTGATCGAAGAGCACATCATCGGCGTGCCGGGCGACGACTTCATTCGCGATTACTTGAGTCGCCCGGACACCCACGAGGTCCGCCTAGCCAAGGAGTTCATCAAATTCAACGAGCGCTGCTTTGTCCGCCTACTAGGCGATATGCGCGCTTATAACTACGTCGTCGAAGTCACCCCCGACTTCGAGGGCCACCAATACCGCGTCCGAGCGATCGACTTCGACCAGCAAACCTACGAAGGACGCCGCTCACTCTACCTACCCCAGTTCTTCAAAAACAACCTACCGGTAGTCAAACTCTGCACTGAGCTCATCAACGTAGAAACGAGTAAACAGTACCAACGCGAAGAACGCACGCTAATCAAGCGCCGCCTCAATTTCGCCCTTCCCCGGGTGCAACACCTGCGCCACTGTATGTGCGCCGATCAGATCTCCAGTACGGAAAAAATGCAACAGCTCCGCAAGGAACTTGCCGATATGCACAACGACTACCGCTTCATGCTCTGTCGCTCAATGGGCGAAATCACCTTTCTTAATATCACGATCACCCTCGGTCTGGAGGGAAAGGCTGCCTACTTCCCAGAGGGGGATGGTTGATTTCGTCAAATGAGTTGAGTTGTTAAGTCGGGTGAAGTAAAAGATAACAAAATATTATTATCGTTTAACACGCCAGACTCGAACCGCTCAAATCGGCGCAAAGCGCCGCACTTATGGATTTACGCCAAAAACTACTTAAACTTTTCGGAGCTAAAGATTATGTCCCCATGCGCCGCATGGAAATTATCTCCACGCTCAAGCTCGATCAGGACGACACCAAACAGGCCCACGCGCTACTTGACCAGATGTTGGAACGGGGCGAGATCGCCCGTCTGAAAAAAGACCGCCTCTGCATTCCGGAAGACGCCGACCTGGTCAGCGGACGCATCATCTTCCGTCAGAGCGGCTCCGCTATCCTTATACCAGACGCCAACCCGGCGGGTGACGGCTACCCGATCCAGGCCGAGGACACGGCAGTGGCCATGCATGGCGACACCGTGCTCGCGCGGAAAATCGAACAACCGCGCCGCGCCTACCGCGGCAAAGGCCGCCAACAGCGCCCCGCCTACGATCCTGACGAAAAGCCAAACGTCCGCGTAATCCGCATCCTGAAGCGCGCCCGCACCACCATACCCGGGACACTCGAACAAGGCCGCCACGCTACCTACGTCATACCTGATGACCCACGGATCATACAAGACATCCTAGTGCCGGACCCGAGAAACTCGGGCCTCCGTCCCATTCCGAAAAAGGGCGACAAGGTCGTGGTCAAACTGCTCGAATGGAAGCAACGCCACCTCAACCCTGAAGGTGAGATCATCGAGGTGCTCGGCCGTACTCACGAGCCGGACGCCGAGTTCAAGGCCATACTCTACAAATATGATCTCAATCCGAAGTTCCCCGCCGCCGTCGAAAAACAGACAGAAAGCATCCCCGATACAGTGCGGCCGGAAGCTATCGGCAAACGCCTAGACTGTCGCGATATCTTTACCTTCACCATCGACCCCGATGATGCGAAGGACTTCGACGACGCCCTCTCCCTCGAACTGTTGGAAGATGGCCAACTGCGCGTGGGAGTGCACATCGCCGATGTGAGCGCCTATGTAAAGCCCAACTCCCCCCTCGACCGCGAGGCTCAGGAGCGCGGCAACAGCACTTATCTCGTCGGCACCGTCATCCCCATGCTGCCGCACGCGCTCTCGAATGGTCTCTGCTCGCTGGTCGAAGCGGAAGATCGCTTAACCAAAACCTGCTTCATCACTTTCAATGATCGTGCCGATATCCTCCACGTCGAATTCGCCAACACAGTCATCTGCAGTAACAAGCGTCTGACCTATAAACAGGCCTACGCCTTCATGATGCTGGACGACTTTGATGCGATTCGTAAAACGCCGCTGCCGCCCAAACACCAGACCGGCTCGACCGGGCGCTCGCTCGATGAGGTCAGCGAGGATGAGATGCAGACCCTGAAAAAACACATCGATCAACTCTGGCAGATTGCCGCGCAGTTGCGCGGGCGCCGCTTTCGCAAGGGTTCGCTCGATCTCGATATGACATCGGTCAAAATCTACGTGGACGAAGAAGGCTACGCCGACCGAATCGAAAAGGAGCACAACGACGAGAGCCACCAGTTGATCGAAGAATTCATGCTCGCGGCTAACGAGCAAGTCGCCCGTGTGATGAAGAAAGAAAACTTCCCCTGCATCTACCGGGTGCATGATGAGCCGGAAGAAGAAAAGCTAAAAGAACTGCGCGAGACGATGCTCACCTTTGGCGTGCAATGCGGCAATCTCTCCAAGCCGCGGGAAATGTCAGCGATGCTCAAAAAATTAAAAGAGCACCCACAGGGCTACACCCTTAAGGTCAACGTGCTACGCAGTCTCAAACAAGCGCAATACCGGGCCTCATCCGACGGTCACTATGGCCTCGCCAAGCCGGATTACACACACTTCACCTCGCCGATCCGGCGCTATTCTGACTTAATCGTGCACCGCGTGCTCGATAGTTACCTTCACAAAATCGGCGCGGACTCAGCGCTGGATGAACCCGACATCCGCTACACACAGGGTAAGCTCGAATCACTCGGCGACCACATCAGCGTCACCGAGCGCAACTCGGTCGATGCGGAGCGCGAGTCGGTCAAGACCAAGCTACTGGAATTCTACGACCGAGAGTTGAAGAAGGAGACAAAGCAGCACTTCAAGGCGATCATCACTGATGTTAAAAACCACGGTCTTTTCGTAGAACTAACCGACACGCTCGCTTTTGGCATGGTGCACATCTCGACGCTGGACGACGACTTTTACCACCCCAACCACGAAGGCACCGCACTGGTCGGACGGCGCAAGCAACGCACGTATGCACTCGGCCAATACATCATGGTTCAAGTCGAACGCGTGGATCGTTTCAAACGGCAAATTGATTTTCGAGTCGTCCTGGCAGATGAACGTGAGGCAGGCAAAAAAGCCGGTAAGCCTTTTAAAAACCGCCGCAAAAAAACCCAAATCGCTGCTCGCACAAACTCCGGAGAGCACCCCCGGAACACGACGGGCGATAGAGTTCTAACCAAACGCCCTAAAAAGAAGGCTCGCCCGAGCCCTCAAGGCAACCCGACAAAAAAGGCTAGTGACAAGGTGTTGACCCAGCGTCCGCAAAAACAAAGGCGACGCCGCAAGCCGAAAAACGATTGAGAAGGCGCGACTGCAAGCCGAGCCCTCAGCCTTATAGTTTAAGAAAGTTTTTTAGCATCTGCATGCCGCCGGGGCCTCCATTATCGGTAGCCACTGACTCAGGGTGAAACTGAACACCCCAGACGGGTAGATCCTTATGGGCGAGCCCCATGATTTCACCCTCAGCCGTCTCGGCAGTCACTTCGAGACAGTCAGGCAAGCTCGCACGCTCGACGAGGAGTGAATGGTAACGGGTGGCCTCGATCGGATTGGGCAGGCCCTTGAAAATATCAGTGTCGTGATGCATCACAGGACTCGTTTTGCCGTGCATGAGACGATCCGCACGAACGACTTTACCCCCGAAGTGCTGGCCGATACTCTGGTGCCCGAGACAGACCCCGAGGAGCGGCTTCCGGCCAGCAAACGCCTCGATCATAGCAAGACTAACACCCGCCTCGTTCGGCGAGCAGGGCCCCGGCGAAATCATTACTCGGTCGGGATTGAGTGCGAGCGCTTCTTCGACCGTAATCGCGTTGTTCCGAAAGACCTGTTGTTCCACCCCGAGTTCTCCAAAATATTGGACTAGGTTGTAGGTAAAAGAGTCGAAATTATCGATAACAAGCAGCATAGCAGCAAATTGTACTTAGGTAAGAGTGGAGCCAATTTCAGTGATTCAAATTTTCAGTGATTCAGCGTTTCCCAACACGCGAGCAGCTTCTTGCACATCCTTGTCGCCGCGGCCGCTGAGATTGCCGATGATGATTTGATCGGGTGACATTTCACGGGCACGCTTCATGGTATAAGCGATGCCGTGCGAAGATTCGAGCGCCGGCACGATACCCTCGATCGCACAGAGGTCTTGAAAGGCTTGGAGTGCTTCGTCATCGCTCGCGTAGCCAAATTTGATACGGCCTTTTTCTTTATAATACGCATGCTCGGGGCCGACGGCGGCGTAGTCGAGTCCGGCGGAGACGGAGTGCGTGAGATCGATTTGGCCGTCAGGGCTCTGTAATATCCAGGTCTTAGCACCTTGGAGAACACCAAGTTGACCGCCTTCAAAGCGGGCCGCGTGGTGGCCCCGCTTAATTTCGCGGCCGCCGGCTTCGACTCCGGTCAGGCACACATCGAGGTCCTTAAGGAATGCGAAGAAGATACCGATGGCGTTGGAACCACCGCCGACGCAAGCCGCGACTTCGTCGGGCAGGCGACCTTCTTTTTCGAGAATCTGGCGGCGGCACTCCTCGCCGATCACGCGGTGGAAGTCGCGCACCATCATAGGAAAGGGATGCGAACCGAGAGCCGAGCCGATAATGTAGTGAGTGGTGCGCACGTTGGTAACCCAGTCGCGCATAGCCTCGTTGACCGCTTCTTTAAGCGTTCTTTGGCCAGCGGTCACACTGCGCACTTCCGCACCACAGAGGCGCATACGATAGACATTGAGCGATTGACGTCGCATGTCCTCCTCGCCCATGTAGATGACACACTCGAAGCCCATCTTGGCGCACATCGCGGCAGTAGCGATACCATGCTGCCCGGCACCGGTCTCGGCGATGATACGTTTCTTACCCATCCGCTTCGCCAAGAGGGCTTGGCCGAGAGCGTTGTTGATCTTATGCGCGCCGGTATGGAGAAGGTCTTCGCGCTTCAAATAGATTTTGGCCCCGCCGCAGTGCTGCGTCAGACGGTCAGCATAGTACAGATTGGTCGGGCGGCCGGCGAACTCGCGGAGTTGGTGATCCAGCTCTTTCTGAAATTCTGGGTCTTTACGCGCCGCGTAATAGGCCTCGGTCAGCTCGAAGAGCGGAGTCATTAAAGTCTCGGGCACATACATGCCGCCGTAGGCACCAAAGTGCCCACGCACGTCAGGGAGGCTAAGAGGATCGACTTCTAGTTCTGGCGAGGCGGTCTGCATGGTTAAATACGGTTGCGGGTCGGTGGCTTTGTCAAGCTGGCGATTCGACTAGCTGGCTGCAGACAAGCGGGCTTCAAAGCCTTCAATATCCTCCGGCGCATCAATGCCGATTGTCGACTGATCCGTGATCCCGACATGAATACGGTAGCCATGCTCCATGGCGCGGAGCTGCTCGAGCTTCTCAACCTGCTCCAGAAAGCCCGGCTCCAGACTGGAAAAGGCCTTCAGGAAGTCGGCTGTATACGCATAGAGGCCGAGATGGCGGTAACAGCGATGCTGCGCGAGCCAGGCGGCGTCAACCCGCCCAGCGGCATCGCGGGCAAAAGGTATGGGCGAACGGGAAAAATAGAGCGCATAACCGGCGCGGTCACGGACGACTTTGACCTGATTGGGGTTGGCAAAGTCCTCGGCACGCTCGAAAGGTATCGCCAGTGTGGCGATGGAGGCCTCGCCCTCAAGTCCTGCAGCGAGGGCGCGGATTTGCTCGCCGGTCACAAGTGGCTCGTCGCCTTGGACATTAATCACGGCCTCCGCTCCGACGGCGCTGTTAGCCTCGCCGAGCCGATCGGTCCCGCTGGGGTGGTCGGGGCGAGTGCGCACAGCTTGATAGCCGGCTTCCGTTAAGCAACGCTCCAGCGCATCGTCGTCCACCGCAAAATAAAGAGGAAACTCGGGCGCGACCGCGCGGATACGTTCAGCCGTCCAAAGGATGATGGGCTTACCCCGCACTTCGTGGAGCAACTTGCGCGGAAAGCGGGTGGATGCGAGTCGAGCGGGTACAATAATAGTGGGTAACTTTGACATCTTCCGATCTATCATCATGAAAGTTAGCCAATGAACAAGGAAATCAGTGCAGCGGACGCGGCAATTTTGCGTACAAACAATAAGGAGGCGGTCTTTCTCGACGTGCGGGAAGACGCCGAGCTGGCGATCTGCCGAATCGACGGAGCGTTCCATATCCCAATGAGCGAGATCCCAGTGCGCTACGGGGCGCTACCTAAGGACGTGCCACTGGTCGTGCTCTGCCACCACGGCATGCGTAGTTTGAGTGTAGTGCAGTATCTAGAAGCGAAGGGCTACAAAAATGCCATCAACCTCAGCGGCGGCATCCATGCTTGGGCAATCGAGGTCGATCCGGGAATGCAACGATACTGAGTAATGTAGGGCCGTCGACTATATGCCGTTGTATCGCTATAACTTAAGTTGAATATGGCTCTCACCAGTGCGCCTGAGTCAACACAATCTTCTTTAGGTCGCTTGAGTGCCCTTTAAATTATCTAGAACAAGTCCGCTTGATAGACGGAAGGAGGTTTCACTTCTCCCCGAAAAGGCGTGACCGGCGTTGGATCTTTAGCGTATTCGATCACAATGGGCCTGCGATCCAAAATGGAATTTTTGGCTGCAGCGGGTGCACTGCGCAGGCTGGCGACGTGACCGACAGGTTTAAAATGTGCCGTATAGGCCTCCATATGATTCGCAGCGGCCGCATACGAGTCGATGAATCCCCTAAAGAGCTCCATCTGCTCACGTGCACGTTCCGTGCTTTCACCAACTTCGATCGAGGGCGTCGTGCGCGAACCCGCGCCTGAAAGACGTTGCCCGGTACGCAGCGTATATTGCTCACCCTGAAGATCGGTAAAACGGACACGGCCATCACTGCAGGTGATCGTGAAATCAAAAAACTGCTTGCGCGGATCAAACACGATACGCATGTGCCAAAGCGCGTGACTCACCGTAATACGTCCAAGCGGAGTCTCGACTAAACACTGCGATGAGTCTAACATACTACGATTATCAACCGCGATCTGGCCGGCTCTGAAATTTAAAATCATACGGCTCTGGCTCCTTTCCCGCTCGCTCGATAGCCAAGTCCCGGCTTCGGGTAAAGCCTGCTCAAAGCGTTCGACCGCGAAACTGCCATCGCCTTCAAAAAAGATATAGCTGCGGTTTGAAGCACTAAAGAACGCCGACGCACCGTAAGGCGCCCGGCAATTAATAAGACCGGGCATCGACAGGGGCAGACTATCGGCATCCGTTTCGATATCCCCAGCGCCCAATTCGGATACGACGAGCGCACCCTTAAGGCTGTGAAGAGTCAGCGCACCACTAATCCATCCCTCCGCGTGAAGAGACGTTGCCAAAAGCAGTGCGGCAGCGGTTGTTTGAATGCATCGAGCGAACATTAGAGTATCAGTAGTTTTTGCTGCAGGCGACGTGCCGCCGCATTGCGTGGGTTTATCTCCAATGCCTGCTTAACGGAGTTCAAGGCGTCTTCACGGCGATCTTTATATGTGCCTAAGAAGGCAGCATAGTAATAATGCGCATTACTATTGCTAGGAGCCAGCTCAAGTGCCCGAATGAAGGCGACTTCAGCTTGTTCACCATCTCCATGAAAAGAGCGGGCAACTCCCATCTGTAACCAGGTTTTAAAATATCGGGGACTCAGCTCGACGGCGCGCCCGGCGGCGCGAATCGCGCGTGCACCGATCTCCTCAAAGTCGGCAGGGTTTCGAAAATAAAGCTGACAAATCGAAGCGCTGAGCCCAAGCCAAGCATCTACATTGGCAGGGTCCAGAATGACCGCATCTTCATAAAGCCGAATCACTCGATCCAGCAGCTCCGTATTACCAGAAACATGCACCCGTAAATCAACCACATGTTCCAACTCCTGGCGCCCACGTAATTCGAGCGCCTGCGCTTCAAGCTTGCTTGAACTGAGCACATAAAATGAGCCTCCAGCACATGCCGCCAATAAGAAATACCCTAGGCGCAGCACGCCGCTCACGGGCAAAGTGATACGACGGCTGAAGCTGCTTTTAATCAGAATTGACAGTGCCAAGACGCCATAGATTACCAAAGCTGGGACGTAAAAAACAAACGTCATCGTCAGGCAAAGGCCAAAGGCCAGCGCCCCGGCGAGACCCAATGAGAGGAAAAAGCGCTGTGGTGGCATAATCGTCCCTTTGGCATCGCGCAGCTTGACCGCATAGGGTTCTTTCCGCCAACGAGCCCATGCCAGGTATAAAATATAGAGAGAAGGCACCCCGAATAAAATCACCCCTAAGAGCCCAAGCTGGCTAAAAACCAGCAGATAGTCGTTATGCGGCGTAGTCGGCACATCGGCCAAAGCGACACGCGGACTCTGCTCAAAACTCGCGCCATAGGCACCTGCACCCACTCCAGTAATCGGGTGCTCCGCCACCATCGCCAAGGCTTCGCCCCAGAGGACAAGTCGCACGCCCTCACCCTCTTCAGAAGCCGCCCGCTGGAGACTTTTCTTGAAGAGCGGATGATAGACCACCATACCGGCAAAGACCACACTCGCAGCAGTGACACCCAATAAAGAAAATAACAATCGCCGCTTTAACGTGCGGAAACAGAACCAAGGCACTATCGCCAGCAAGACAACGACCATAACGGTTGCCCAATATGACTGGGTAAAGGCAATCGCCCCCAAAAACATCAGCGCTATATAGAGAGACAAAAGACGCAAAACTAGAGGAAAGCGAGGCACCGCCGCCGCAATCAAAAGCGACGGAAGAAGAATCAACAAGAAAGCTGCGAAGGTATTCGGATCAGCAAAAGCACCAGTCGCCCGACCGAGAAACTCGGGGTGGATCTCCAGCCGATAACCTGTAACGCCACCCACCATACGCCCTGGATCCTGAAAGAACTGATAAAAGCCGTTAAACACCGCAACGAGCGCGGGAGCCAAACTCATGATGATGAGCAACCAGAGCTGCGCACGAGAGCGAACGTTATTACAGAGAACCCAGAGCACAATGAAGACTCCCAAAATGGAAACGAGTTCATACCATCCACGCCAAGCCACTGGGGATATCCACAACACACTACAAAGCACCCAGAGCACTCCGGGCACAAACCAGAGAGGCACATGGCTCAAGCGTTTGGGAGAGTCATCATCCAATGCCAACCATAGGCCATGCAAAAAAAGTAAAATCGAATATAAAGGCAGCAAATCCAACTGCATATCCGGGCGCACGGCACCCAATGAAACCACGGTGAGCATGAAGATGCCGCCCAAGCAAAGAGTGACTAACCAGTCCAGCAAGTTCCCCCAACTCAACTGTCCGAAGAGGGGAATATTACCTTGTTTGTCTGTAACTGAGGCCATGTGGGAGGAAAAGAGGAAGCTGCAACCCGGAATTGGAGTTGAATCCTCCCGCTTTCTGGATTTATTGATGAGCCGTCTTGACGATTACCACAATGAAAAAACTCCTCCTCATCTTAGCGGGCCTGATCCTTTTCAGCGGGCTTGCGCTCCGTACGTATTTCACCCTGGTACCGCCCCCTGAAGCCACCCTGCACGACGCACTTGCAGAAATTGTGCCTGAAAATTTAAGCGGTTGGTCGGTTCAAGATCACGACATGGCCGAATCCCCCGAGTCGAGCGCCCGAATCAGCGACTTCCTTAATTTCGATGACGCCCTCTTCCGTGTGTTCCAAAAAGGAGACACCTTCGTCGGCCTCTATATCGCCTACTGGACTCCGGGCAAGGCCTCCTACCGCTGGGCGGGCGCTCATACTCCCGATACCTGCTGGGTGCTCAATGGGTGGACACGCTTAGAGCGCGAATATGCCGTTCCTCTAACCTGTAATGGATATCAATTTAAACCTGCTGAATTTGGCATCTATGCGAAGGACGGTGAGCCGCAAAATGTGTATTTTTGGCATTTAGTGGGTGGCGTTCCATTCGGTTATTCTCAAAAGGGTACGCACAATATTTTCGGAGCCCTGCTCGACATTAAAAAATACGGAATCAATCTTCGCCAGGAACAGTTTTTTATACGCCTCTCCAGCAACAAGTCCATTGAGGAGCTTGAAAGCACCCCCCAATTCCAAGAAATTGCCGCAGCGCTTCATCGTATCGGACTCACGATGCAAAAGCCGACAAGCTAGACTAAATGACCCTAGCAGGATTCCCGAAAACGCTCACGGATTCAGGCACATCCCGAATGACGACAGAACCGGCTCCGAGTGTTGAACGCGCTCCGATCTTCTTACCGGGAAGAATCCTCACGCCCGAGCCTAGGAAAACTTCGTCCCCGAGAACAGTCCCACCGGTCAAATCGCAATGAGCACTGATCGTAGACCAGTCGCCGACACTGACATCGTGCCCGACAGAACTATGGCAATTGATCATCGTCATGGTGCCGATACGAATATCGCAGGTGAGCGTCACCCTCGGACATATCACGACGCCTTCGCCTAGTTGAACGCCTCGGCCAATTAGTGCGGTGGGATGCACTAAAGTCAAAAAGCGGGCTCCTGAAGCAAGCATCGGTTGGCACAACTGCTTCTTCCATTTGACCGAGCCAATCCCGCAAATAAAGGAGTCATTCTCGTCTGCTTTAAACCCCGTTATTGAGCCGACGACTCCATATTCCGAATCAAAGGCTGTAAGCGCACTCTCATCGTCATCAAGAAACCCGATGAAGTGATGATCTTTGAGCAAAGCCACCTCATCCCTGAGCCAGCCGTAGACCTCGCGCCCGAACCCACCGGCGCCTACAATATAGAGATTCTTCATTTCGTAAGCTTAGACTGCACGATTTCAAACAGCTGAACAACTGTAGCGGCACTTTCAAAATCAGCCTTACGCAGTGTGACTGCGTATTCCATATCCATGGCGTCAGTCACGGTCAATACCGCCAGGGAATCCCACGATTTGAGATCTTTAAATGAGGTCTCGGGGGTCAGTATGCCGCTTTCGAGATCTTCGACCGCATCTTCAAAGTGTTTAATGAATGTATCCAATTCCATGGTGCAATTCCAACAGAGTGCGCTTAAGAGGTATAGTCAATTAATTCACATACTGACAAATCCCGAAACTCGACCAACGCACTCGCCCATGACAGCCCCACGCCGAAGCCGGAGAGCAGCATTTGTGCGGAATCACACCCGGCCAGCGTGGCCGAAAGCTCACCGCAGATAGCCGAAGGGATCGAGGCTGAGCTCTGATTTCCGAAGCGCTCCACTGTCTCCATCGGCACCTTAGCTGGATCCAGCTTCAGC
Source organism: Opitutia bacterium UBA7441 (assembly GCA_002480015.1). GTDB lineage: Bacteria > Verrucomicrobiota > Verrucomicrobiia > Opitutales > Coraliomargaritaceae > Thalassobacterium. The sequence goes on along the minus strand of DLQD01000007.1, from coordinate 1,817 downwards.
CGCTTAGCGATATTTCCCAAAATATAGCGGTTGGCCTGATGGAAGACGTAGAAATCAACCGCTCCAGCTTCGACCGATGCGTATTCGAGCAGTTCAGTCACCGATTTGGGCTCTTCCGTGATCGAGAAATTGAAAATCTCTGCCCCATCCATAAAGAGATTTTCTGGCGAGCGAATGTTACCCGCAGCATCTTCAGCGACCAGGCTGGTGGCGGCAGAACACGGCTGGCGGGCACCGCCGGCAGGCACCATTAATTTGTCATAGCCAGAACCATCGGTTTGTAGGCTGAAAAAAGCAGCCGGCGCCCCCGCAGAGCGCTCAATGAGTGTGGCGCTGCCACCATCGCCAAAGAGTGGTGCCACCGCGCGGTCTTTGGCATGCACCAGCCGGCTGATCGTGTCGCCAGCAAGAAGCAGCACGCGCTCGCAACCGCCGCTGGCGATCATCGTGTGTGCCAACCAAAGGCCGTAGACATAACCGGAGCAACCCAGATTGACATCGAGTGCGGCGCAGTCCTTCAAGAGCCCCAATCGCCCATGAAGCACGGCCGCATTGCAGGGCTGAGAATAGTCGGGCGTCTGCGTGACGCAGATGACGGCATCGATCTGCGCCAGTTCCACGGCAGTCTCTTCAATCAGCCGGCGGGCGGCTTGTTCACAAAGATCCGCAGCTGTGGTGTCCGCATCGACGACCCGCCGCTTGTGCAGGCCGATGGTCTTCTTCAGCCTTTTAAGCTGCTGCATGTTTCCCCCGAAGAGTTCCAACTCATCGTCGATACACTTTTCATGAGGGGGCACGCAGGTCACAAGCCCTGTGATCCTGACATCTAGAAAACGGCACTTTGGCATAGATTTCAACGATGGCCAGTGAGTGGACGAAGTGAAAGCCCAATTTTCCGGGGTAACAAAGTCGTTGCACATAGCGAAAAGCTAGCCTTACATGAAAACACATTAATTTGAACGCCCTTCGATCATTCCGGGAGGCATCACTCATCACATCACTAACAAACGCCCGAAGAAAGGACATACCTTGGATATCAAACTCATTAAACAAGTCGTCGACCTCATGAAACGCTCGGATATCTCCGAATTTGAATTTGAAGAAGATGGTTTCAAACTGCGCCTCAGCAGCAAAGGCAGCGATGCCCCTCAATACATCCAAGCCGCCCCAGTCGCACAAACCGCAGCTTCTTTACCGGCAGCCACTCCCATTGCTGAGCCTGCAGCGGCCACGCCCGCAATAGAGGAAAAGGGCATCTCTGTGATCAAGTCGCCGATGGTCGGCACCTTCTACCGAGCAGCCTCTCCCGAGAGCCCCGCCTTCACTGATGTCGGCGCTAAAGTCGGCAAGGACTCTGTGGTCTGCATCATTGAAGCGATGAAAGTGATGAATGAAATTCAGGCTGAAATAAGCGGCACCATCACCGAAGTGCTCGTGGAAAATGGTGAAGCGGTCGAATACGGCCAGCCTCTTTTCAAAGTAAAAACCGCTTAATCCAACCGGATGATTAAAAAGGTACTTATCGCAAACCGTGGCGAAATTGCGCTCCGCATCGTCCGCGCCTGTAACGAACTCGGCATCAAGACACTAGCGGTCTATTCCGAAGCCGACGAGCAGTCGCTGCACGTACAGCTGGCCGACGAAGCGATCTGCATCGGCCCAGCCGCCAGCAATTTAAGCTACCTGAAGGCCGACCGCATCATCGCGGCCGCGGAGATCGCCGATGTGGATGCGATCCACCCCGGCTACGGTTTCCTCGCGGAAAACGCCGATTTCGCCGAGCAGTGCGCACAGTGTAACATCAAGTTCATCGGCCC
>DLQD01000031.1 GCA_002480015.1 Opitutia bacterium UBA7441 | reverse complement strand
CGAGGGGATAAAATTACCGCTTACAAATGAACTGTGGGCAAAGGCTAATGCCGCGCCGATGCTCCACCTTCCCTTAATTGCCTAGTGAGCGGATCAATTAAAGAGATGCATCTGCGGCTCTTTGACCATATCGTAGATCTTGAGGATGCGCATGAGTTGGAGGAGGTCGGACTTTTGGTAGCTGTGGTTGACCTCCACATTTCGCAGGAGATTCTCTAATATCGTACTAAAGGTGATGATGCCATCGACGCCTCGCTCTTTGAGTAGCTCGATACTTTCAGTGCGTTGGGGATCGCTGGTCGGCAAGCTGGGTAAGACAAGGATTTTAGTAAAACCACCCGATCCGACGACCTCGGGGTCGACCTCGGAATCATCGAAGCTGAAATAAGTCTCCGCCTTATTGAGCACGTCTTTTTTTAAAAAATCAAAGACCCGGGAACTGCTCTTGAGCATCGCTGGGGTGAAACGTGAGGTATGCCACGCTTTGACCACGACGATAGCGCGGCGAATCTTGGCCATATCGGCGGAGAAAAGTTGAAAGCCGGCGGGCACTCCATCGACGGGCGCGCTGGGATTATAGACGACCAAATCGATCTCCTCATCCGCTCGTTTCTTGCGCGATTGCACGAGATACTTGCGTAGTTGACGCACGAAGAACCCATTGAGTTCAAAATACTCGCGCACGATGTTTTCGTCAAAGCCAGCCATGAACCACCAATAGACCCTGCCTGAGTGAAAAGGTCAATGCCGGGGAACGCGTCTCAGGCAGCGTCCTCCGTGCATGCGGGGAGTCGCCGTCGTGCTTACGAAGACACCGGATGATCTTGTTCGAAGCGCAATGCTTTGCCCTCCTCATCGACCGTCACTCTGATAACTTCACCGCGCTTGATCTCACCAGAAAGGATGGCTTCGGCGAGGGAATCTTCGAGGTATTTCTCCACCGCGCGTCGGAGCGGGCGGGCACCGTATTTCTCGTCGTAGCCCTTATCAATGAGGAACTCCTTCACTTCTTTGGAGAACTCAAAGACAAGTTCGCGCTCTTTCAGGCGATTGGAAACATTGCGCAATTCCAGGTCGACGATTTGGTGCATGTCTTCCCGGGCCAGCGACTTGAAGATGACAAGGTCATTCAGACGGTTGAGGAACTCTGGCTTGAAGACACGCTTGGTCTCGTCGAGTATCTTCTCACGGATCTTCTCATACTCATTCTCGGCATTGCTCTCGATGCCGAAGCCCATTGACGTATTGCGCTGCAAAATGTCCGCGCCGACATTGGACGTCATAATCAGGATCGTGTTTCGGAAGTCGATCTTACGACCAAGACTGTCAGTGAGGCGACCTTCTTCGAGAACTTGGAGGAGAAGTTGGACGACATCCGGGTGCGCCTTTTCGATTTCGTCGAAGAGCACGACCGAGTACGGCTTACGACGGACGGCCTCAGTGAGCTGACCACCCTCTTCGTAGCCGACATACCCAGGAGGCGAGCCAACAAGGCGGGAGACGGCAAACTTCTCCATGTATTCGGACATATCGATTTGGATAATGGCATCCTTATCGCCAAACATCTCTTCTGCCAGGACCTTGGCGAGGAGCGTCTTACCGACACCGGTGGGCCCGAGGAACATAAAGGAACCAATTGGACGTTTGGGATCCTTCAGGTCTGCGCGCGAACGACGAAGCGCTTTGCAAATAACTTCGGTGGCGATGGTCTGGCCGATGACTTCGCGCTGGAGTTCGGACTCTAGCTTGAGAAGTTTTTTGCTCTCGGCCTCTTCCATCTTAGAGAGGGGGATCCCGGTCCAGGCAGCGACGACTTGAAGCATCTCCTCTTCGTCGACGACGAGACGATTCTCCTCGCGGGTCTTCTTCCACTTCTCAATAAAATCGGCCTGCTTTTTACGGAGTTGCTTTTCTTCGTCACGGTATTTGGCCGCGCCTTCGAAGTGTTGCTTGGCAATGGCATCCTCTTTCTTGGCACAGACCTCTTCGATGCCAGCGTTCATGGCCTCAATCTCAGGCGGCTGCTTGAGCGACTCGATGCGTGCTCGGGCACCCGCCTCATCAAGAATATCAATGGCTTTATCCGGCAAGAAGCGCGCGGTGATGTAGCGCTCGGAGAGTTTGGCGGCAGCCTCAAGCGCGCTGTCGGTAAAGGTAACCTTGTGGTGATCTTCGTATTTGCCGCGAATTCCTTTCAGGATGAGAATGGTGTCTTCGATCGAGGGCGCCTCGACTTTTACAGACTGGAAACGGCGATCGAGCGCGCTATCCTTCTCAATGTATTTGCGGTATTCGGCCAAGGTAGTCGCGCCGATGCACTGCAACTCCCCGCGGCTCAGAGCCGGCTTGAAAATATTCGAAGCGTCCATCGCGCCTTCTGCGGCACCGGCTCCTACGATGGTGTGGAGTTCATCGATAAAGATGATCACGTTCTTAGCACGGCGGATCTCGTCCATGACCGCTTTAATACGCTCTTCGAATTGACCGCGATACTTGGTGCCGGCAACCATGAGTGCCAAATCGAGCGTAATGACACGCTTATCAGCGAGTATCTCAGGGACGATGCCCGAGGCAATTTCCTGAGCGAGGCCTTCGACAATGGCAGTCTTACCGACGCCAGCTTCACCAATGAGCACAGGGTTATTCTTCGTGCGGCGGCAGAGAATCTGAACGACACGCCGGATTTCATGCGCACGGCCGATGACAGGGTCCAGTTCCCCCTTCTTGGCCAGCTCCGTCAGGTCGCGACCAAAAGCCTTAAGGGCAGGTGTTTTGCTGTCTTTTTTATCATCGGAAGCTCCGGACTTACCGGCTGCTGTGGCTTCTTCCGATTCGCCAGAGAAATTGGGGTCTAACTCCGCCAGGATTTCGTTGCGGCAGCGCTCGATATCCACATCCAGGGATTTGAGAACACGAGCAGCCACCCCCTCGCCTTCGCGGAGTAGGCCGAGCAGGATGTGCTCCGTGCCGACATAGGAATGATTGAGGGCTTTGGCCTCTTTACCAGCTAGTGCTAGGACCTTTTTGACGCGGGGCGTATAAGGAATATTGCCCGAGGGTTTGCTCTCGGGGCCGGTGCCGACTTGCTTCTCCACAGCCGAGCGAACGGTCTGCAGATCGAGCCCCATTTTTTGGAGAACGTTGACCGCCACGCCCTGGCCCAGATTGATCAAACCGAGCAACAAGTGTTCGGTCCCGACATAGTTGTGGTGGAAACGGTCTGCCTCTTTGCGGGAGAGAGCCAATACTTGCTGTGCGCGGGGGGTAAAGTTATTCATAGGTTCCATATAAATCAGTTAGTAGTAATATCTACTCGATGACGTTGACCTTGTCAAAATTCAGAGACGGTAATCGGGCAAATTCTTCACGCACTTTATCCGCACGGCACAAGTCACGCGCATCTGGCTCAATCCCCTCGCCAGCGGCGTGTTGAATGTGGCCAGGCTGACACTCGATAAAGAGGCGATCCACTTCTGATCGGTTCACCTCAGGCAACATCTCAAAATCGACCGCCAAACGTACGAGTGACAGTAAGTTCATGGCCTCATTGGAGTTAAGAACGTGGGCGTTTTGTAGGGTACCAAAGGCCCGTCCAATCTGATCGAGTAGGCGGGCGCGGTTTTGCTCGAGGTATTTGAAGCGCGCGTTGATTTCGTGGTCGATGATCGTCTTAAAAACACTGCCTAGACGCGACATGATCTCCTCTTCACTTTCACCGAGGGTCTGCTGATTGGATATCTGAAACACATGGCCTGTCGCGTCAGAGCCTTCGCCGAAGAGGCCACGCACGGTGATACCAAGTTGGTTGACCGCGCGGATTACTTTATCCATGTGCTCGGAGATGACGAGGCCGGGCAGGTGCATCATCACCGATGCGCGTAATGCGGTGCCCAGATTGGTCGGGCAGGCGGTCAAATAGCCGAACTCCTGGGAAAAGGCGACGTCGAGCCCATCTTCCAGGCTTGAATCAAAGCGGTCAATCTGCTTCCAGACAGAACGCAGATTGAAACCCGTCTTCATAAACTGAATACGGAGGTGGTCCTCCTCGTTGATCATCACTGAACAAGTCTGATCTTTATTGATAAAAACACCCGAACCCGACTCGGCCTCGCAGAGTTCACGACTGATGAGATGGCGTTCTACGAGGACTTGCTTTTCGAGTTCGGACAATTCGGCCGTATCAAAAAATGAACCTTGCTTCATCTGCGGCAGTTCGGCGATGCGGTCGACGCACTTGGTCAAAACGTCACTCCGCTGTGACTTACTGGCACGCCCAGGGAAAGGAGTGTCCACTAGGTTGCGAGCGAGTCGGACGCGTGTACTGAGAACGACCGGAGAGCCATTCTTCGCGCTTTGAGTGAGCTCGGCCTTGTTGGAATGAATCAGGGATTCGATCATGAGTGCACCGCCTCCGAATCGGCTGATTTCTTAATCGCTTGGATTTGGTCGCGATACTTCGCAGCATCTTCATAGGCCTCTTCAGAGATAGCACGCTCTAGGGCATTTTTGAGTGTTTGGAGCTCGGCCGCTGCGGACTGGCGGCTGAGGGCAACCTGAGGAACCTTGCCTTTGTGCAGGGTGCCGGCATGCATGTCTTCCAGCACAGGTCGGAGCAGCGGGATAAAGTGTAGGTAACAGGTTGCGCAGCCGAGGCGACCTGTACGACGGAAATCTGCTGAAGTCAGCCCGCAGCTGGGACAAGTTATTTGAGGTTCCCCACCCTCTGGTATCAAATTGGTCTTCGTCAACAAGTCAGCAAGGGAGAAGCCCTCTGGATCGGTCACGCCTTTTGCCTGAGCACAAGACTCGCACAAATCGACTTTAATAATCTTATTATTGACGATCTGAGTCAGATGAACGGTCGCGGGGTTGTTGCAATGACTGCACTTGAGGTTTTCGGCCATAATTATAGAATATTGGTGCGCGCCGGAATCGCAAAGCTAAAGCGCGTATTATCGCGCAGAAGATGCATATATTTGGCAGCTTTCATGAGATTTTGACAAGAATTTGCAGAAATTGTGCCAAACTCGTAGCTGCCCTGAACCCTCCCCTGGAAAAGAAAGAGCTTGGCGGTGCCGCATGGCTCCAAACCCACTAAAGCTTCGTGCCATCCACACAGACGCGTCGGCGGAAGGCTTCGAGGAACTTTGCCGTGATTTTACCCGGTTTGCCGTCACCGATCCTACGCGCATCGACCTCGACGATCGGGACGATCTCGGCAGCGGTGCCAGTTAGAAACAGCTCGTCAGCCACCCAGACATCGTAGCGCGTCATATTCGCCTCGCGCCAGGGAATGCCCAGCTCGTCGGCGATCTCCAGAGCGGTGTCGCGGGTGATCCCCTTCAGCGCACCTGCACTGGCGGAAGGAGTGATCAACTCACCCTTGTGAATGACGAAGACATTATCCCCAGTACATTCCGCGACGTAGCCTTGATCATTGAGCATGATCGCCTCGTGATAGCCGAGGTGCTGCGCTTCAATCTTTGCTAAGATGTTATTCAAATAGTTGAGAGACTTAACCGTGGGCGGCAAAGCGGCCGGGTTGCAACGACGAGTGGGAACGGTAATGATCGCCAAGCCCTTGTCGTAGAACTCAGGCGGATAGAGCTGAATCTTATCGGCAATCACGATGAGTTGGGGCGTATCACAATTTTTGATCGATAGCCCGAGGCTACCCACCCCACGTGTGACGACCAAACGAATATAGCCGTCTTTCAGGCCATTTGCGCGACATGTATCGCACACCGCGTCGGATATCTCCTGCCGCGACCAAGGCATCTTAAGCATGATCGCCTTAGCCGAATACTCTAGGCGCTCCAAGTGCGCCTCCAGTTTAAAGACGCAGCCGTCATACAGGCGAATTCCCTCAAATATGCCGTCTCCGTAGAGCAAACCGTGATCGAACACAGAGACCTTGGCCTCAGAGGCATCGACTAATTGATCATTTAAGTAAATCTTCATAAAGTCCGCGATATTGTGTGCCTAAATACTTTTGTCTAGTCCGCATGTAAAATTCCGGGGAGGATCGATTCAATCGGATTCAATCCTATTTCCTATTAGCTGAGTGGCGATGGCAACAGGCAATAAACAAGCAATAAACAGGCAAAAGAAAGCGCCGTCTCCCGAAAGAGACGACGCACAACAAACAACAAACTTAGAAAAACTACAAATCGTATATTGTTATAGACGTAGAATCGCCTCCTGCGTTCAAATTTCAGGACGTTTTTTTCAAGATTTGTATTCGAAAAATTTAAGTTGCTGCACAAGAGTTACTTAGAGCTCAATCTTTTTTCTACAATTTCCTGCATATCTTGGGCGTCTTCCCAATCACTCAAGTAAATAGTCAGCGCATGCAGATATTGATGGGGTGACTCATTATAGAGCAGCGCTTCGAAGAGAAGACCGAGCGAATGTGCGGGGTTGTAATAGGCAGGGTTAATCCGCGCCATGCGCACGCGCAGGATATCATAACGAGCCTGCACCCATTCGCGAATCTCGGGTCGGTTCCGCTGCGTCCAAACCGTGCGAAGGTTAAGCCTGAGCTCCTCGGATTCGAGCTGCAGCGGGCTGTTAAATTGGGCCAGTGATGCAAGCCACACGCGAGAAGCCTCCATCGTCTCAACCGCTTCATATCGACGGTCGAGCATCGAATTCATGCCCGCACGCCACCAAGTTTCGAGGGCTACAGGCTCCGCTGTCGGTTCTACCGACTGTATGACTGAAGTCAGTGCGTCTTCCACATCGATCCCCGCGACGGCTTGTTGAAAGAGGCTGCGCAGAATGCGACGATCGATGCCTTCCGATTTTATCAGATTGAGTAGCCAGTGGGCGGCATTAAAGTCCACGGCGTTGGAGTGGGCAACAGGCGGAGTCCTCAAACTAGATTCGAGGACGACCGTTAATGCAGGCACCTCCTGCCCCCGAGTGCCATTGATCAAGTCGACCATCTCAGCCGGACGCAGCCCCAAATAAACCTCCAGGGTAAGCGCCTCAACAGGCCATGAGCGAAGCATAGTAGCGGCCTCATGCCCATGATTATAGAGTGCGTATTGTGTTAAGAGAGCTTCGCACAAGGCACGACAAGTGAGCTCCAGCGTCATTGAGTCTTCCCAGCGTATGTCCAGCTCGACCATGCCACGCTGCTCGATTCGAATACGGTAGTCGCCTTCGAAGTTCGCATGCGGTTCGGGGCGAAGACTGACTAAAATCGGCCGAGGGAAGGCGATCCCCTCTCGTTCCAAGTAGCGTTCCGCTATCTCAGCCGTGAAGAGGCTTAGATCATGGACAAAGGTAACCGAGCGCAGGTGAAAGCCGACGACTTCAAAATAGTCGTTGCTCCTCGACCGGAGCGACGATTCAGCCCGCAGAACAGAAGCCCCAGTCATCCATATGGCTAAGCACAGAATGAGCAATCTACCTACGTAAGCACAGTGCATAGAGTCAGGCTAGGGAAACTTGAGGACCAGCTCACCGCCGGCAAGCTCGATCGAATCAGCACGAGCCAAGGCATCCGAGAGGATCGAATACTCCTCAGTGGACTGGTAGCCTTGCAAGAGGGTCTCGAAAATTTTACTGCCCAATATGTTGGGAAAAGGCACTCGAGCATTATTGACCTGGGTTTTTTCGAATTTAAGGCCTGAAGGCTCGATCGAACAACGCGCAGAAACAGTGAACTCACTCGCGCTGCCGTAGCACGAAATCTTATTTGGTAGATTGAGATACAAACTGCCAGACGGCGTGATTGCGATATTGGGTGCGCCAGGTACGATCAATATGCTAGGTTTCTCTTCGCCCACGGGCGTGGTGCTCGGACGAAACTTCGCCGAGAGCCAGGCATTCATCTCCCCCTCGGCAAATTTAACAGTCTGTGCGCCTTTCGTAGTTAATTGCGCCCGTTTGAGCTCCCACGTTCGCGTTTTCAGAACCGACCCCTCGATATAGTAGGCATCCCCCGGCTTCGACTCAGGAATAGGCTCTGCGCGCGCTGCCAACATAGTCGCATACGCCTCTTGACTGGAAAAAGCCTGGGCCGGAAAGGACAGCATGTAGGCAAAGCCCAGAGTAGCGCCGAAGAGCGCCATCATTGTCGCGTAGAAATAAAGGCCTAGTTCGCTGGGTGATTTCCCCGGTTTCAGTGACATGTTTATAGAGTGTCGTTTAAATTATTTAGATACGGTCCTCTGTTGCTCGATGCTTCGGTACCGCAAACTTGTATAGGTGATCAGTATGAGGAACCCGCCGAAAAACGAGAAACCATAGAGTGGCAGAAGCCAGACCATGGCTCCTAGAACAACAAAGGAAGGAATCACTAATCGGGGTAGCTCCATCCAAGTCATTCGCACAATCAGGCCTACATTGAGCAGGTCGTTAAAATCTTTGCGCGTATTATAACGGTAAAGTGCCGAGACAAATAGGACATTAGACATCAAGATAGCGGTCAGATAGAAAACATTCGAAAGCGCACCGAGACCCATCAGAGCCAATAACCAGGTGATCCCCGCCGCAAGCATCAGCGGGAGCAGCCAATAAAGGAGCCAGACCGCCCCAAAACGAAGGCCATCCATGAAGAGCCCCGACCAGTCGACCCAAGGCGGCAAAACCGGGCTCCCCGACGTACGCACGGCGCGAGACATCCGGTAGAGATAGCCAAAGGCGAAGACATTCACAATCGGCACGAAAGAGAGCAGACCGCCGATTAACCATTGCACCCAAAACCCGTTCAATTTGATCAGGCGATTAAAAACTTCTTCAAATATTGGCGTTTCCTTCATAAAAAGTATACTGCAGTCTATCGCAGTGAATTCCGTATTAAAAGAAAAATTGGAGCAGTATCGTGGCCGTGTCGAGCGAGGCATCGACCAGCTTCTACCTGCCGCGGATACTCGCCCGGCTAAGTTACACGCCGCCATGCGCTACTCATTGGAAGCGGGTGGCAAACGTATCCGCCCCGCCCTGCTCTTCGCCGCCAGTGAGCTGTTCCCCGCTTACGCTGACCCGATCGCCGCCGCCGTCGCCATCGAGTGCTTGCATACCTACACGCTGATCCACGACGATCTACCTTCGATTGATGACAGCGATCTGCGCCGTGGGCGCCCCAGTTGCCACGTGCAATTCGACGAGGCCACTGCTGTGTTGGCTGGCGACGCACTCCTCACCTATGCCTTCCAACTACTAGCGCAGGCCTACCGAGACGAACCAGCACTCGCCGTCTGCCTCATCGCCGACCTTTCCGATGCCAGCGGCAGCAAGCGCCTCATCGGCGGACAACAGGAAGACATCGAGAATGAAGGTCGCCCCATCGACGCCGACATCCTACACTACATCCACGAAAACAAGACGGCCGCCCTCCTGACCGCCGCGCTCACGATGGGGCTCGCGTTCTGCCAGCCGACCGATGCCCAAGTCGAGCTCATGCAAAGCACTGGCTATCATCTCGGCCTCGCCTTCCAGATCGTCGACGACATACTGGATGCCACCTCAGACCCTGGAACAATGGGCAAACCAGTCGGCAACGACGCCGCCGCCGAAAAGTCTACCTATGTCGCACTCCATGGCATCGAAGGCGCCCGCACCGAAGCCAAGCACCATACCCAGACCGCCATCGATGCCCTCGAGACACTCGGCGGCAACAACTCTCTACTCATTGAACTCGTGCGCGAACTGGAAACTCGAATCAACTGACATGGCCGAAATAGGACGCTACAACATTCTCACCGTGCTCGAAATGAGCGACCACGGGCTCTACCTCGACGGTGGTGCGCATGACAAAATACTCATGCCTAAGCGCTACATCACGCCGGAGATGAAAGTCGGCGCGGAGGTGGAAGTCTTCGTTTACAATGACTCGGAAGACCGGCTCGTTGCCACGACAGAAAAGCCCCTCGCTCAAGCTGGCGAATTTGCCTACCTCGAAGTCGTCAGTGTGAACCCCAACGCCGGCGCCTTCCTCGACTGGGGCCTGAGCAAAGACCTCCTGCTACCCTACCGCGAGCAAGGCAACATCCACTTCACTGAAGGCGACGGTGCCATCGTGGCCGTTTACGTCGACGAATATACCAATCGCGTAGTTGCTTCGACCCGCTTGCACAACCACCTCCCCCGCGAAAGACCACCCTACGAGCCCAACGACTCGGTAGAGGTACTCATCTACGGCGACTCACCCCTCGGCTTCAAGGCAATCATCGACAAACGCTACCGCGGCCTCCTCTACCACGAGGAGACCTCGGACCAGCTCGAACCCGGCGACCAGTTCACCGGCTATATCAAGAAAGTGCACAACGACGGCAAGATCGACCTCCGCCGCGACCCCTCGGGCTACGGCCGCGTAGAGGGCGTCAGTCAAGTCATCCTCGACCAACTGGAAGCCGCCGGCGGTGCGCTGCCCTTTAATGACAAAAGCAGCCCCGAAGACATCCGCACCACCTTCGACACAAGCAAGAAGGCTTTTAAACAAGCCATCGGAAAGCTCTACAAGCAACGCCGTATCCTGATTACGGATACGGGAATTGAGCTAATTGTCGCTAACTAGCGCCGTAATCCGTAGTGGCGACTTTAGTCGCCATCAAGTCGTAGCGCCCCCAGACTGCAATATGGCAGCTATAGCAGCCACTACAAATTATGCTCCTACCGAGTCCAAAAAATCGTTTTAGTAGAGTCGAGGAGCGAGAATCGGAATGCGCGCTGGAGCTTCAATCTACGCGGAACGCCAATGCGCAATACGGGCGGCGACTTGCTTCGGCCCGGGCATGCCGGGCTTGTCGCGGGCGGCCAGCGCCTTTTCTAGGTCAAAGGCCTGAATCCAGTCTTCGCTTAGAGCTTCGTGGATTTTGCAGACCTCCGTGAAGGGTAATTGATTCAGTGGTGTCTCCAACTCTTCAGACAGAGCGACTAAGGCGCCCACCACGTGGTGAGCTTCGCGGAAAGGCACCCCCTTGTTAACGAGATAATCGACGACATCGGTGGCTAGGAGGGCGGGATCGGCGACGGCGGCGGCGCAACGCGCCGCATCGGCTCGGACGCCGGGCAGGCAGGCGGCCACACAATCGAGCATCAGCTTCGTCTGGTCAAAGCTGTCAAAGACTGGCGGCTTGTCTTCCTGCAGGTCGCGATTATAGGTCAGCGGCAGGCCTTTGACCATAGTCAACAGCATCTGCAGATTACCCGTAAGACGAGCCGACTTACCACGGATCAATTCGAAGGCATCCGGATTCTTCTTCTGCGGCATCAGGCTGGAACCGGTGGTAAAGGCGTCTGGCAATTTCACGAAGCCGAACTCGGCGCTACTCCAGAGAATAAAGTCCTCGGAGAGGCGCGAGAGGTGCACACCAACTGCTGCGCAGGCGGAGGCGAATTCGATAAAGCTGTCACGATCACTCACCGCATCCATACTGTTTTGCGTGACTTGTGGATTACCGGCGGCATCGACAAAGCCGAGCTCTCGAGCCACGAACTCCCGATCGATCGGGAGCGTCGTGCCAGCGATCGCGCCGGAGCCGAGCGGGCAGACATTGGCCTGCGCCTTGACCGCCGCGATGCGCGTGCGGTCACGCGCGAACATCTCGACATAGGCAAGCAGGTGGTGCGCCATAGAAACGGGCTGGGCGCGTTGCAAATGCGTGTAGCCGGGGATAATCACACGCTGCGTCTGGTCCGCAAGTTCGACGAGGGCAGCGATGACCGCGGCGAGCGAAGCGTCGAGCACTGCGCAGGCATGTTTAAACCAAAGACGCACGTCGGTGGCCACTTGGTCGTTGCGGCTGCGGGCCGTATGCAACTTGGCCGCGGCAGGAACGGCTTGGGTCAGCGCCTGCTCGATGTTCATGTGCACATCTTCGAGCGCGGGATCCCAGTTGAATGCGCCCGCCTCGACTTGGGCACGTATGACATCCAAGCCCGCTTGGATCGCGTCGCGCTCCTCGGCAGTAAGGATGCCGACGTGGGCGAGCATCGCAGCCTGCGCCTTGCTACCTTGGATATCAAAGGGGGCAAGCCGTTGATCAAAAGATACGGATTCACCGATGCGGAGCATCAAATCGGCAGGGCCTTCGGAGAAGCGTCCACCCCACGTTGCTTGTTTTTTTCCATCTGCCATAGCTGAGAGAATTTGCGCTCCGCTCGCTTTGGCAAATCTAATCCGAAATCTGGAAGCATTGTCCCTATCGCTTTTTCAGCTAAGCGCTACGCCTTTAAATACTGTTTCTGTAATTCTTCGACCACAGATGGATCGGCCAGAGTGGTCGTGTTACCAAGTTCTTTCCCCTCGGCAATATCGCGTAAAAGGCGGCGCATGATCTTGCCCGATCGTGTCTTGGGGAGATCTGAAGAAAAAAGGATCCGCTCTGGACGTGCAAATTTGCCGATCCCCTTATCAATCATCGAGATCAATTCCTGACGCAATGGCTCATCATGAGCACGGCCATCAATCACAGTAACAAAAGCAATGAGGCCTTGCCCCTTGATCTCATGCGGGATACCGACAACAGCCGACTCGGCCACGTCCTGATGCTCGACGAAGACACTCTCCAGCTCGGCGGTGCCGATACGGTGTCCGGACACATTAACCACGTCATCGACGCGCCCGAGGATCCAAATATAGCCATCCTCATCGCGGCGGGCACCATCCCCTGGGAAGTAATATTTACCATCCCACTTGCACCAATACGTGTCTTGGTAACGTTGCGGATCTCCGTAGATTCCACGCAGCATACCTGGCCAAGGTTTTTTGATCGCCAAAATGCCCGCTTCGACTTCCTCCCCCTCGTCCGTCAGGATCACTGGCTCCACACCGAAGAAGGGAACCGTCGCACAACCGGGTTTGGTGGCTGTGGCACCCGGCATAGGAGTGAGCATGTGGCCGCCGGTTTCAGTTTGCCACCAGGTGTCGACGATCGGGCAGCGCTCGCTGCCGATCATCTTGTGATACCAAATCCAAGCCTCGGGGTTGATCGGCTCACCAACCGTGCCCAGTAGGCGGAGCGAGGAGAGGTCTTTGTTCGTCACCCAGTTATCGCCCCACTTCATGAAGGCGCGGATCGCAGTCGGTGCGGTGTAGAAGATGGAAACTTTGTATTTTTCAATGATCTCCCAGAAGCGCCCTTCGTCCGGGTGATTTGGCGCACCTTCGTAGATCACTTGCGAGACGCCGTTCTGCATGATGCCGTAAACAATATACGTGTGTCCAGTGATCCACCCTACATCCGCAGTGCACCAATACACATCGTCGTTCTTGAGGTCGAAAATATACTTGGAAGTCAAGTAGCTGTAGACCTGATAACCGGCGGTTGTGTGCATGATGCCCTTGGGCTTGCCCGTAGTGCCGCTCGTATAGAGAAGGAAAAGCAAGTCCTCCGCCTCCATTTCTTCGGCCGGACACACATCACTCACGTCGGCGACTAAGTCATGATACCAAGCATCGCGCCCCGCTTGCATAGGACAATCGACCGGGTGGTCATCCCCCCGTTTGACCACGATCACATCTTTCACGCAGGCGCAATCAGCCACGCCTTCGTCGACGATCTTTTTCAGTTCAAGCATCTTGCCACGCCGGTAACCTCCGTCACCCGTGATCACCATCCGCGTTTCGCTATCGAGCACGCGGTCTCGAATCGAATCGGCCGAGAAACCGGCAAAAATAACCGTATGCACGGCTCCGATACGGGCACAGGCCAGAACCGAAATCGCCAACTCTGGGACCATGGGCAGGTAGATCGCAACACGCTCGCCCTTTTTGACCCCACGGGCCTTCATTGCATTGGCGAAGCGGCAAACTTCGAGATGTAGCTGCGCGTAGCTGATATCACGGGTGTCACCTGGCTCACCCTCCCAGTGGATGGCGATCTTATCCCCCTTACCCGCTTCGATGTGTCGATCGAGGCAATTATACGAGAGATTCGTGCGGCTACCGTCGAACCACTTAAAAAACGGAGCGTCTGAAGTATCCAGCACACTGTCCCACTTGTTGAACCAGTGGAGATCTTCGGCAGCTTCTGCCCAGAAAGTCTCGGGATCCTGAATACTTTTACTGTAAAGTGCTTTATAGGCATCTTCTCCGCTAATATGGGCGCGTTTTACGAATGCAGAAGCCGGTGGAAATTTGCGGTGCTCGTGAGAGACCGACTCCATTGAGGAATGATCAGTAGTCATTGTATTTGTAGGGGGGAGAGGTAATAGAACCTGATTGATGAATTAAGTGGAACTAATAAAAACAAGGCAATTATCCCGAAAAATTAGGTCAATGACATTTCCCAGAAAACTGACATCAGGAAGCAGCTGAAAGCAGTTGACAAGGACTCTGGGGGAAACCTACATGAACCCTTTACGCGCGTCTGGGGACGCGTTTCTTGATAATGGAAAACTTCGCAGATCAATGCCTCGACATGGCCCAATCCATCTTGGGTCACAACTTAGAATCAATCACCGAACAGGGCACAATCACTCCTGTCGCCGGAGAACACAGCCGCTTGGACGAACCGGGACATGCTGCGCTTGCCATTGGCGAGTATTATCGGGCGACCAACGAGACGACCCTAGGTGAATACGATTTGATCGACCTCTCCGCCCGCACCGTGACCGCGCAGGCATTCTGCCCCGAAGAGATGGAAAACGGCCTAGCCTATGCAGCGCTCGGCCTCCTCTCCTTCAGCCCGTCAAAGGACCGCAATCCAGTCTGGGAGCGCCTCATGGACCCGACCCGGGAACAACTCGACAAGCTCCTCCTGGAGCGCAGTGACTACCAGAACCATTATCAAGCCTTCAACATCGCCAAGGCTGTGACCCGCTTCAGCCTGGGTCTCTCCAAGAAGGACGAGACTGGCCGGCTGATCGACCGTTTCCTCGAGCGTATCGACAGCCACTCTTCTACCGGCTATATCGACGATGCCGCTGGCGACGAAGCTCGCCTCGGTGGCAGTTTCGACATCTACGGAGTGCTTAGTTTTGTTTTCATTCGCCAAGCCTTACAGCTCCACGCCAACTTACACCTGCGCGAGCGTAAACTCCCCAGCCTCCGCTCGTACTCGGAGAAGTATCTTAAACTGATCCCGGACCTAGCCCGCCAAGACGGCATTGGCTGGGCCTACGGTCGCTCGCTCGGTGCCTACGGTCAGATGCACTGCATCAGCCTAACCTTGCAAGCCCTTCGCGACGGATGGGTGCCCGCCAACCAGCGCGACCTCTATGTCGATGCGGTGCGCCGCCTCTTCATGAATTTCTTCGTCACCTACCTCGACCAGGAGCACGGCTACTTGGTCATCCGCGACGAAGAGCGTAACACCGTGCCTTACCACAGCACACGCATGGCCAACTTCGACGCGGCCCGCTACCTTTGCCAGTGGTCGCGCCTCGCCCGCTCCGCCGGCGGCGATGCCGCACCCTCGGCACCCGTTCCAGCCCGCAAGGTCGCTCGCTATGTCAGCTTCGATAAGTCGCATCGTAAGGAGCAAGGTCTCTTCGTCTACCAGGACCCTGATTCGGGACTCGCCGTACAATTACCTCTGATTGGTTCGAGCAAGCTGGGCAAAGGCACTTCCGACTACCTAGCCTTCCCCCACTCTCCTGGCATCTTCGACTGGCCGGTGGATACATATCTGCCCATCATGCAGCCCGAACTTACCTTCGGCGACAAAGTCATCGTACCTTCTTTCTATGGCAAAAACTGCACCACTAGCATGGGTCTGCGCAACGCGCTAAATTTTAAATACGACCAACCGGAACTTATTACCAAAGACGAAGAACTGGTCAACGGGCTCGGCAGCTGCAAGGTCACATGGACTTTTCTTAAAGGGAAGATCAGCTGTGAGTTCGCCTTCAGCGTAAAACAACAAGTCACGCTCGACAAGATGCGCTACGTCCTTGGCATCGCCGCACCACATAGCCGCTACCGTGTCGCCACCGCCTTCACTCTGGGCGAAAGCGGCCACCGCACTGAAGTCATTAAAGACGACTTCCAAGCCGAATGGAAAGAGCTCGAAGTCGTCAGCGACGACCCCACATACCGCACTTATTACGGTAACATGCACTACCTGCAAATCCTGCAACGCGACCGCCCGCTCGTCATGCGCCCCGGCACACAATACCGCCTCGCGCTCTCCTTCGAGCCCGACATCGCGTTTGCGGATGAATAATAGCGAATGAATGATGGCGGATAGCGAATAATCCCAAATCAGCTATGCGCCATTCGCTGTTCGTCATTCGCCATTAACAACTATGTTGTCTGTCCGCATCATCCCTTGCCTCGACGTCCATAACGGACGTGTGGTCAAAGGTGTCAATTTCGTCAATCTGATCGACGCGGGTGACCCCGTGGAACAAGCCAAAGCCTACCAGCAGCAAGGGGCCGACGAACTCGTCTTCCTTGACATCACCGCGTCGAGCGACGAGCGCAACACCATGATCGACGTGGTCGAACGCACCGCATCCGAGTGCTTCATGCCGCTCACCGTCGGCGGCGGCCTGCGCACGGTCGAGGACATCCGTGCCATGCTCAACGCAGGGGCCGATAAAGTCAGCCTCAACACCGCCGCCATCCTCAACCCGGATCTGATCCAAGAGTCCGCGGCCCGCTTCGGCAACCAATGCATCGTCGTCGCGATCGACGCCAAGCGCGTGCCTGGGGAAGACGGCAAATGGGAGGTCTACACACACGGCGGCCGCAAGCCCACTGGCCTCGATGCGGTCGAATGGGCGCGGACAGTCGTGGCCCTCGGCGCCGGCGAAATCCTCCTGACCAGCATGGACTCCGACGGCACCCAAGCCGGCTTCGACAACGCCCTCAACCGGGCTGTGAGCGAAGCCGTCGAAGTGCCCGTCATCGCTTCCGGCGGTGCCGGCACCCTCGACCACCTGGCCGACGCCATTATAAAGGGCAAAACGAGCGCTGTCCTCGCCGCCTCCATTTTCCACTTCGGAACCTTCACCATCCAACAAGCCAAAGAGCACCTCCAATCAAAGGGACTGCCGGTTCGGCTGTGAGCTACCGAATCCGGCTCAGGACAAGCCTTTGCAAAGTGTGTTCATCATGATTCATCTGTGATCACAAAACCATCACTCTCGTCGATCGTTTGAGTATGTATCAAACCCGCGCCAGCGGGGTCGAAGACCCAACTGATTTATAGACCTTTGGTGTTCGGGATGTCAATCGACACATCCCGTTTATTAATAACTGACAATCTCCGGATTTGTCGTTGTCCTAAGTGACGATGATTTTACAGCCTACGCCATCGAAGGAAAATTTTCACAGGATCCCATAGGCGCGCCAGTCGTCACTCGGTAAGTCTACGTTCTGAGGTTGCACACACATCCTTCACCGAGCATTGAAGGAAAAATAAAACAAGAATGAATTGCCTTTCATTCTTCCAGTAAGTCGCAGACTATACTTTTACCTAGATAATTTCACTAAGATACATCTAAACCGACGCCTAGCATGCCAGATATTAGCCGCTACCTTGACGCTGCCATCTTAAAAGCCGAACTCACCGAAGCCGAAGTAATTGAGGCGCTGGATACCTGCATCCAGCTCAATGCCTTCAGTGTTTGCGTGCGGCCTTGTGACATCGAGCTGGCTCAACGACGTTGCCAAGGGACCGATACGGCGGTCTGCGTCGTATTGGGCTTCCCGCACGGTGTTCAACTACCCGAGTCCAAGGTCGACGAGGCGCGCCGCTACATTGGGCGTGGCGTCGATGAAATCGACATGGTGGCCAACTACGGCTGGATTAAGTCAGGCAAGTGGGACGCGGTTGAAGCCGATGTGGCTGGCGTGGCTCTGCTGACGAGAGCTGCTGGCGTCCCCATGAAAGTGATATTTGAAACGGCTCACCTCAACTCGGATCAAATCAAACAGATGGTTGAGGTCTGTATTCGGGCTGGCGCAGATTTTGTCAAAACTTCAACCGGCTTTAACGGCGAGGGTGCTCAAATAGAAGACGTTCAGACGATGCTCGATACCGCAGCCGGGCGGATCAAGGTTAAGCCCTCGGGCGGCATTCGCGACCGCGCGGATGCACAGCGCTTCGTCCATATGGGCGTGCACCGACTCGGGGTGGGCTGGACGTCCTGCCAGGCAATCTGCGAGGGCTCGGCGGCCGAGTCCGCAAGCGGCTACTGAACTTGACATGTTTCCGCACAAAAAGAAGAAAAAGGTCGATTATGAAGCGCTCAACTCTGCATTGATGCGTATACCGCGCATGAATGTGGAGGTTGCCCGCAATCTACTCGACATCGGCATTCGCGAAATCTATGAACTACAAGGGCGTGCCCCAGAGATTCTATTCGAAGAGGTCTGCCGTAAAAGCTCCCCAATTCCTGCTGACCGGATTCGCTATTTTCGCCTAGCGGTGTATTATGCAGAATGTGAGTCGCCTGAAATGTCCAAATTACATCCAGACGCATGGAACTAGTCGGCGCGACCGCCCACAAATAGATGATGACTTCTCAGGAAATTGAAATACCACGCGAGGTGCCTGTTATGACACTGAGTCAGACCGTGCTCTTCCCGCAGGCTATGATGCCGCTCTTTATCTTCGAGCCGCGCTACCGCGAAATGTTGAGCCATGTGCTGGAGCAAGACCGCATTTTCGCTGTAGCTGCACTGGACGAGGCGAAGGATGATGCGGAGGCATTTGAAACCCCCTGCTCGATCGCAAGTGTCGGTGTCGTCCGCGCCTGCAAGCAAAATTCGGATGGCACCTCAAACTTGATTCTGCAGGGCCTCGCACGTGTCGAGTTTGAGCGGATCGTCTGCGAGGAGCCTTACCGACGCGCTCGTATTCACCAAGTGATCAGTGAATCTGACGGTAGCGAAGGGACGCTATCCGCGATCCAACCTACCCTGCTTGCACTCCTGCAGACGCAAATGCGGCTCGGTGCCGACATCCCCAAAGAGGTGCTGCAATTTCTTTCCAACATACAAGAGCCGGAAAACGTGCTCGACTTGGCTATCTACACTCTCTGTCCGGCTGGGCGATTCAAACAGGAACTCTTGGAAACCCGCGGCATCCTGGCCCGCTTCGAAAAATTCGAACGTGCACTGCGCTCACAGATCGAAGGACTCAAACTCGACCGGAAGCTCAAGGGTGGACTCGGCGAGAATGGCATTGGAAAAAACTAAGCCGAGCTACGTGACATCTATCGATCCGGTTTCTCAAAAAAGAAACTGAGCAAGCCATGGTTGACCTCGATTGTATGGACATTGGCTAGACTAACGGTCTGTTCGCCTACACGCGTTTCGATCTCGTGAGCGAAAGGAAAACCCTCCACTTCCCGATAGTCGCGGTAGAGGGTCTGAAAGGCGATCCCACCCTCCGCATTCAACTCATCTCGGCGCAGAAGATACGCACTCTTCATATCCAAGTAGTAATGGCTGACCAAGTCTCCAGACTCACGCACCTCTATAACATATACACTCTTCCCCTCCCAGATACTGCGTTCGACTTGATTAATTTGAACCTGACTCTTTTCAAGAAGACGGAAGAGCGGACTGTCGAAACGTGCCATTTTCCTGAGAGAGTCATACTCCGATCCATTGAGAGATTTAATCATAACCTCACCATTTGTCTCAACGCGTATCCAACCTGATGAACCATTAAAGCCAGTAATCACCCTATTTGCACCATTCGAAATACGGTAACGCATAGAGTAAGGACGTTTTTGATACACCAGAAAGGCATAATTCTGCCCATTCTGCTCGATCGTGCCTTCGATGCTGAGCGACGAGAGCGCCTCAGCATCCCTGAATCCACCATAGGTCTCAATATAACGCTGCAAGATGCGCTGCAACGAATATGCATCGCTCTGCGCATACCCGAAGGCAGGGAGCAGACAAAGGATACAAAATAAATTAAAGACTTTACAGTTCATGATTCCATATCGACTTCACGACACTCGAATGGCAAGCCTATCGTCATCCGCAGAAGCGTAGAAGGAAAGATTGTCAGCCTGCTGAATCATCGCCAACTATCTACAGCATGACCTACGAAATTATAAGTGAATGGCTCCAAAAACTGCACATCGCACCAAGTTTAGCTCACCTGCTTGGACTACTGGGGGCTGGCCTCTACCTCTTCATTCTTGCTTGGCTGGCCAACTTAGTAGCCAAACGCTTGATCACCTACGTCATCCATCCGATTATAGGGAAAACATCCATCCAATGGGATGACCTCCTAGTCCGGCACAATGTGATCGTGCGTTTCTCTCATATCGTGCCGGTAGCGATTATTCACTTTTTCGCCCCCACTCTCTTCGATGGCTTGACCGATATTATGAATGTGTTCCACGTCATCGTGAACACCTACCTGATCGTCATTATCCTGCTTGTGATCGATGGCATTCTTAATTTCACCAGAGCCGTCTGGGAGCGAAGTACGCTTGGTAAGCAGTATCCAGCCAAGAGCTTCATACAAGCCGCCAAGCTGATTATTAATCTGATTGGCTTCATCTTTATACTCTCGGCTGTTCTCGGCAAGTCACCACTCGTCTTCTTTTCCGGTCTCGGTGCGGTCACTGCAATTCTCCTTTTGATCTTCAAGGACGCTATTCTCGGCCTCGTAGCCGGCTTCCAGCTATCAGTGAATAACATGGTCATGGTCGGCGACTGGATCGAAATGCCGGCACGTGGAGCTGATGGTGATGTGATCGACGTCTCACTGACCACGGTTAAAGTGCAAAATTGGGATAAGACCATCACAACGATTCCGACCTACGCGCTGATTACGGATTCCTTTAAAAACTGGCGAGGCATGAGTGACGCCGGCGGACGGCGAATCAAGCGTCCACTCTACATCGACATGCGCACGATTCAGTTTGCCGATGAAGCAATGCTGGAACGCTTCAAGCGCATCCGTCTGCTCCGCCCATATTTAGAAGCGAAGCTCAATGAGATCCGAATGCACAACGACGGCATCGGCGAAGATCTCTCTGAGCTGATCAATGGTCGGCGCCTAACGAACGTGGGCACCTTCCGCGCCTACTGTGTGGCCTATCTACGCAATCACCCGAAAGCACGCCAGGATATGACACTCATCGTTCGCCAGCTCGCGCCTGGACCACAGGGGTTGCCAATCGAGATCTACGTTTTCAGTAACGACACCGCATGGGCACGCTACGAAGATATTCAGGGTGATATCTTTGACCACCTTCTCTCGGTTCTACCGGAATTTGGCCTCAGCGCCTACCAGGCTCCCAGTGGTGCCGATTTGGAAAAGGCAGGTCTGGCGCTCAGGGGAGTCGAATAAGCGAGACCCGATTCACTAAATCTCGAAATCCTGCTTCTTCGCCTCACCCGCGCCACTCGGGATATGGATCTCGGCGACCATTTCCTGCACATAATCAGGAGCATCGGCGGTGAAGGCTTTAACCGTGAAGGCGACAGCAAAATTGATCAGCATGCCCACAAATCCGATGCCCTCCGGAGTGATACCAAAGAGCAGATGGTCGTCATGCCCACCGAGAAATTGAAAATAGACGATATAACCGATGGTGAAGCTGATGCCCGCGAGCATGCCGCTAATGGCACCCTGCTTGTTCATTTTAGTGGAGAAAATACCGATCAATAGGGTCGGAAAGAAAGACGAGGCGGCGAGCCCGAAGGCAAAAGCTACGGTTTTGGCGATAAAGGCCGAGGGCGGGTTGATGCCGAAATAAGCGGCCACCCCGAGCGCAACAAACGAGGCGGCGCGGGCGTAGTTGACCTCTTCGCGGTCGCTCAGGTCGGGCTTGATGATCTTCTTCATTAAGTCGTGCGAGATCGAAGTCGAGAGCACAAGAAGCAGGCCTGCAGCAGTCGAAAGGGCTGCCGCGATGCAACCAGCCATGAGTAAGGCGATGACCCACATCGGGAGTCCGGCCATATGGGGATTCGCCATAACCATGATGTCGTTGCCGAACCAGAGTTCGTTCGGATTGGAGTCGTCAGATTTGCTCGCCAGCAAACGCTCGCCTTGAGTGCCGATGCGTTGATACTCGGGCGCATCATAAGCTGGATAGACCGGGCTCTTACCTTGGAAAACAGAAAAAGTGCCTGCATCCGATTTGGCGGGGCCATAGTACTGAATGCGCCCGTCGCCGTTTTTATCGACCCAGGCCATCTGGCCGGTGGCTTCGAACTCCGTGAACCAGGAAGGGGCTTCGGTGTATGAAGTGTCGTGAAGTTTCTCGATCAAATTAACCCGCGAAAAGGCGCCGATGGTCGGTGCGGTCAGGTAGATCACGGCAATGAAACTAAGCGTCCATGCCGCCGATCGACGCACGGAACGGACATTTTTTACGGTAAAGAAACGCACGATGACGTGAGGTAAGCCCGCCGTCCCACACATAAGCGCGGCGGTGATACAAAACATATTGATCGTCGACATCTTACCCGATGTGTATTCCTGGAAGCCCAGCTCAAGATTGATATTGTTGAGCTTTTGCAGGAACGGCACGATCGGCTCGCTGGCAGTGTAGTCGCCGATCAAACCAAATTGCGGGAACACGTGTCCAGTCATGGCCATCGCGATATAGACTGCTGGAATGGTGTAGGCAAAGGCCATCACGCAGTACTGTGCCACCTGAGTGTAGGTGATGCCCTTCATCCCGCCGACCCCAGCGTAGGCGAAGACAATCGCCGCGCCAATCATCACTCCAAAGGGGATGCTGATACCAAAGAGCTGCGAGAAGACGACCCCGACTCCACGCATTTGCCCCATGATGTAGGTCATGCAGATGAAGATTGCACAAACCACAGCCACACCACGGGCCAGCTTCGAGTAATAACGGTCGCCGATAAAGTCGGGCACGGTGGCCTTACCAAACTTGCGGAGATACGGCACCATCAAAACAGTGAGCAGCACAAAACCGCCCGTCCACCCCATTAGGAAACGAGAGGCATCATAACCGCTGATCGCAACTGTCCCGGCCATGGAAATAAAAGTCGCCGCCGACATCCAGTCGGCCGCCGTGGCCATGCCATTGGCCAAAGGCGAAACACCACCACCTGCGGTGTAGTATTCTTTGGTCGAACCCGCCTTTGAGCGGACTGCGATCACGATGTAGAGGGCGAAGCTCAGCCCGATGAAAATAAAATTAAGGGTATCTTGGGACATGGCGGGATAGTTAGCGTTCTTCAGAGTAACCGTGTTCGTGATCGAGACGATTCATCAGGCAGGCGTAGATGATCAGGATGAGGACAAATCCGATGATCGAGCCCTGCTGCGCCATCCAGAAGCCGAAAGGTGCGCTACCGATCGAAGGAAAGTTGGCATCCAACCAGTCCCGAAGTAAGATACCTGCACCGAAACTGATCGTGAACCAGACTGCGAGCAGGTAGAGGGTAAGCTTAAGACAAGCACGGCGGTGTGCGCGGGGGTGATTTTCTTCCATGATGAATTGACTAATGAGGGGTATTAGAAAAATCCACAGAGTGCATCCTTTAGCCAAAGTTCCAAGTGTAAAACTGCGGTTCAGATTCGTATGTAAGACACCTAGCCTACGTGCGCCACCTTAAGAAATAAAGAGTGCATCCTGAAGCGACTACAGCCTTAGTTGACTATCCTAGCAAAGGGGTGTAATTAAATGTGCGGGGTAAATTACCATCGATTTAATTGTACAAGCGCGTCGGCAGCTGCAATAAGCTCTGGATGTCATCTAAAGCGAACACCACAAAGCCGAGCGTATTATCTGCCATCCACGATGGCCTTTTAAATAATCCCGAGCTAGCCTCTCGCATCGAATCGATCATTAGGTTGAGCAACGAGCCTGACGAGAGCGGCAGGATTCGCAGTGCCGATGAGGTAGAGTCTCTTTTGATTGAAGAGGTCCGCAGGCTCGGAAACGAAAGCCTGTCCCATTGGGCTGAAAAAGCTGACCGCAAGCTTGGAAAGGAACTTAAGAAGGCTGAGCCCGATGTGCAAATGCGCGAAAAAAAACTCTCCAGTGGTGGAGCCGATTCGGTTTAGTCACAGTCAATGAGACCCTGTGGCGCTCCTCTGCAGTGACTTACATCCGGGTGTTGCCGGATGCGATCAAGGTTCGCTCAAGACGCTGCTCGTTACCCTTACAGCGTGGTGTCTGCGCCTTTGGTCTGGAGGAATCCTTCGAGAAGGCTTCCGTATCGGTTATCGAGCATTACGGCTTCGAGCTTCCTCTGAGTGCGGTTGCTGGAGTCACCCGCAAGAACGCCGGACGGATTGCACGCAGCCAGCGCCAGAGGGCCCACAATTGCAGCGCACTGCCCTCACTCGGAGCCGAAGAACTGGTCGCCGAAGCGGATGGCTCATTCATCAGAATCGTCTCGACCGACGATAGCAATGGCGATGCCCGTAAAACGCGTAAAGTGGACTACCGTGAAGCCCGCCTGTGTGCCAGTGCCGCCAAGGGAGTGAATCGCACTTATTACGATGCGACCTTCGATTCGGTCGATTCAGTGGCGACTCTTTGGGCGCAAACCGCGAAGCTGGCCGGGATGTCGATGCAAAGCCATATCCACGTCTTGGCCGATGGAGCCGTTTGGATCGACACCCAAAGGAGGGTCGCTTTTGGAGATCAAGGTGAGCTGCTAATCGACCTCTACCACGTCTTGGAATACTTGGGCGAAGCAGCTGCGAGTTGCTCGTCAAAGACCATTCGTTGGTTGAAGACCCAGAAAAAACGCCTGAAGGCCGGACGTAGCGACAAGGTCATCACCGAGTTAAAAAAGCACCTTGAGCCCGCGACTGAGCCAGATGAACTGTGTCCGGTGCGCCGTGCTTGGCGCTATCTCGATAACCGCCGGGACTACCTCGCCTACGATCAAGCGATCAAAAAGGAACTCCCATTAGGAAGCGGATTGATCGAAAGCGGGAACAAACATGTCCTGCAAGCCAGGATGAAAATACCTGGTGCAAGTTGGAACATTGAGACGGCAGAAGACTTTGCAAAAGCCAGAGCCTTACGCGCGAACAAACTATGGAATCAATACTGGGAAGACCTAAAAGAAGTCGCATGAATTACCCCGCACATTTAATTACACCC
>DLQD01000023.1 GCA_002480015.1 Opitutia bacterium UBA7441 | reverse complement strand
GTCAGCTTCGATCTACTGCCCTAGTGTTCCTGCGTGTTATTTTCTTAGAAACGCATAAAATTAATTGTAAGATTCGATTCTTATGGCATCTTATCAATAATTTTATAGCTCGATGAAACCCAGCCACATCTTCTCCCTACGGTTGCTCAGTGCCTTTGCAGTCCTGGCAGCCAGTTCGCTGACCAGTGATGCAGTGCTACGCCATCCGGGCATGACCGATACTCAAGCCTTAGCGCTTGGCGACTTACCACAGTTTGAGAGCAAGGCAGGAAGCCTCGGTTGCTCGGCAGCAATGTTAAATAGTGAGTGGGCGGTCTCGGCTGCTCACTGCATTAGCCTAGCGGATGAACAGCGTGTGACGCTGACCTATGAAACAGGAGGAGTTTCCAATACGGTTACTGGAACGGCCTACCGCGTTCAGTCTGGCGATGGAGGCTATGACGATGTGATGCTCATACATTTGGACACGCCGATCACCTCTGCGGTTGCATGGGTTGCGCCGTATGATCGGTTTGATGAGTATGAGCAGTTAGGCTGGCAAGTTGGGCGTGGCACCTCGGGTGCGCTTGGAGTCAATACCACTTCAGATGGTAAGTTTCGTGCGATGACGCAGCGCATTTACTCTACCTTACTTGGTGAAGCATCCATTATCCCGCAGCACATCTACTACAATTTTAATAATCCCGAGGTGACGAATCCCAATGAATACGCGACTTTCTACGAAGGCGGGACGGGGCCGGGTGATAGTGGCGGCCCCCTCTATGTGTATTCGCGTGGTCGCTACTTTAATGCAAGTGTGGTGAGTGGACCGCAGGGCGGGAGTTATCGCAACGGTCGCTTAAGTACGCATTTACCAGCGATCATCGCGCGATCAAACCTCGAGTTTGCCTATCCCCAGCAACTCGTGCCGCGAGCGGTTTGGGTAGCAGAAGACCTGATCGCCACGACCGCAGATCAAGCTACGGTCGTCACTTGGTCGGATCGACTTGCAGGCCTGACTTGGTCCTCAAGCAGCGATGGGGGGGGCGGGGCGCCAACCTTGAGAACCTCGCTGAGTCCGACAGGTTTGGCGGCGGTGCGTTTCGACGGCGATGATGTGATGGGGCTTTCGTCTAGTGAGAATCCAATCAAAGGGCAGACGTCTTTTAGTATAGCGATGGTGGTCCGAAGCGATGTCACGGGCGCGGGTTTAGAAGGGGATCCTTTCGGTTCAATTGGCGTCTTAGATGCTAGCAGTGGCGACAATGCGTGGAGCCTTTCCTTCGCGCACAATGGTCGCTATGGACTGAGCATTGAAGACCAGGAGGGTTCAGTAAAGGGGATCTTTCGTGGTGGGAGTGATAACGCCTCAATCGCTGATGGTGACTGGCATGTTATCGTCGCAACCTGGGACGGCTCGGAGCTGTCTTTTGACAATGCGGGCGATGACCGAAACATGAAACTCTATGTGGATCAGGTTGATCAAGTCCGGACGGGGCAAGGAGCTTACCATTTCAATGTCGCACGTGGGGCAGTCTCCCTTCTACTCGGAGATAGTCAGACCAATGCACTCGCTGGGTTCAGTGGCGATATTGCCGAGATTCGTCTCTACACGGGCGAACTGCAAATGCACGAGGTGGATCGGCTGCTAGTCGGGCTGCGCGAGCGCTATTTGACCGCCGAGACGCCAGGCGTGGTCTTTGAGCGCCCCTGGGCAAAGCACCTATCTATCCCTGCTGGCCAAAGCTTGCAAACGCGCGGCTTTTTAACCGGTGGCGCCGATTCTTTAACTTGGTCGTTAGAGTCGGGACCTGCCCCCGTTACTTTCACCAATGTGGATTCGGTTCATACGGAAATCATCTTTGAGGCCGTTGGCACGCACGTGCTACGTGCTACTGTGACGGATGGAATCAACACTGGCTTTGAGGAGATCGCCGTCGATGTTGACGTGCCCGGAACGACTCCATCGGCGACGACACATGTGCTAGATGGCAACTGGATCTCCATCGATATCGGCTCCCTCGGCACAGCAGGTAGCCATCTCGAAGCAGCGGGGGTGCATACACTGACTGGCGCAGGTCAGGGTGTTGGTATCGGAGAGGGAGCGACCTACGACCAAGGGCAATTTGTCTGGCAAGGCGTAGCAGGTGATTTTGATTATGTGGCGCGGTTGGACTCGCTCACGAATGTTTCAGGACCGACCCGTGCAGGTTTGATGGTGCGTGGCGGCGAGGGTCCGACAGATGCTGCGGCATTTATCGGAATTGCTCCCGACGGCACCTATTATGTTCTACACCGGCGCGATGGCGGCTGGTATGCAGAGCTGACTAATTATTCGGCGACTGGTATCAGCCTGCCTGCGTATTTAAAGCTGGAGCGGCGAGGCAACTTGCTCGCCACGTATATTTCAGCCGATGGCATCGCCTACACCGAGCTCGGTACTGCTGCCGAAGTCGCGCTACCTGGAGTGGCTCGGGTCGGTATGTTCGCCACCAGTGGCGATAGTGCCGCAACGATTAGCGCTCAATTTTCCGCACTGACTCTTGAGCAGAAGAGTTTGGCAAAGGCGACGTCTATTAGTACCTTACGCCAAGCTCAATCGGGTGGTTTCATTGAGCTTGATCCGCAGCTCGGCGATACGGATGAGCCTTGGCTTGAGGTGGCCGTTGTTGCGGGGGAGTCCACCCCAGAGTTTGCTCCCGATTATGTGGGCCATCGTCAATATGCGCGTGCCTTACTTTCAGCTGGCGGCGATTATCGTGCCCGCCTAAGCGTCGATGATGGCAATACGTTAACCTATACGGAACGCACGATTCCGACAATTTTTAATCTAAGCTATCGGTTCGATACAGATGCTGACACGCAAGGTTGGACGAGTAACAATGTGGATGGTCTTACCGCCAGTCTCGGCTCGCTTGAAGGTACTGCCAATACAAACGACCCACAGCTCGTGCGCAACGGCCTCTCAGTCGATGGAAATATTTATGACAAGCTCGAGATTCGTATGAGCGCGAGTGTGAATACAAGTGTTCAGGTCTTCTGGTCGACCACGACGGAGTTAGGATTTGTCGCAGCCCGTTCTGCTACACTAAACTATAATGGTAGCGGAGCAATGCAGGCCCTCGAATTGAACCCTCAAAATTTCGATGGGTGGACGGGGCGTACGATCACGGGCTTACGCATCGACCCTATCGCTAGCCCAGCAACCAGTGAGACGTTTCAGGTCGATTCGATAGTGATATCCGATGGTAACCCGCAACCGTTGCGCCCTGCATATCTATTTGAAGCCGGCGGCGATTTTGAAGGATGGTCGCCGAGTGCGATCGATTCTGTTTACATTATTGGCGGTGCCTTGCATGGCACTTCGAGTAGCAACGACCCTAAATTAACCCGGACTGCTGTGAACTTCCAAGCCGACGATGTCGAAAGTGTCTTGGTGAAGATCCGCTCAACCAGCGCTGGAGTCATGGATTTCTTTTGGACAACCACCGAAAATAGCGCTTTCAGTGCGACACGCAAAGTGGGCGTTAGTTTTACCGGTAGTGGCAGTGATCAGGTAATACGTATCCCGCTCGCTGGAAATACCGAGTGGGACGGTCAGTCGATCGTCAATCTGCGCCTCGACCCGATCAATGTATCGGGAGTGGATTTTGCGATCAGCGCCATCGTCGCTAGCGACGGTGATGCCGATAGCGATAGTATGCCGGATGTCTATGAGCTCGCGAATAGTTTAGAAGCGCTGGATGCGGCCGATGCTGAAATAGACGCCGACCTAGATGGTTTGAGTAATCTCGAAGAATACATTGCAGGCACAGATCTTAACGATCCCGCTGCGCGCTTACGCGCGACGGGAGCTTACGCCACGGGCTCGCCTTTTGCGGTTAATCTATCTGGTGTGACGGGTCGTCTCTACTCGTTGAAACGTAAATTGAGCTTAACTGATCTTACGTGGACGTCGGTAGACAGCGAAGGCCCCTTAAGTGTCGATGGTCTTGTCACGTTGGAAGATGGACAACTGTTCGACGCAGCATTCTACCGTGTCGAAGTCAGTCTTCCGTAGAATGAAGAGGTTTCGATCTGAGTCGTTCTACTCCTTTGCGTTACAGCTGTTGTCGTATTTTGGAGTATTGATTGCTAGGTCAGGGTGCCCTAGTCTTCAGTTTTGGAGCCAGATTCTCCAGCCCTGTAGTGGTCGCTGCCTCAAGGGTCGGATGCCCTTGCTCAGTTTTGCTGTCCGTATGATTGTCTTGTTCTCCTTGAGCGGCATTGCTCTTTCTGCCCAGAGGATCACCGTTGAGTTGGTTCAAGACTATGGAAGCTCTTATCAAGCGAAGGCTACGATTACCAATAATACCGAAGTCCCTATTGAGAGTTGGTTAGTGACTTTACAGCTCGATGGAATCCTAGAGGACAATTGGAACTGCCTCTATCAAACTGCTGAAAGCTTCCCCAGTACCTTTGTATACGCCTTCTCTAATGAAAGTTACAATGGCGATATCGCGCCAGGCGCGTCCGAGACATTTGGCTTCATTGTCGGCACGATTGAAGAGCCGTTGTTGCCTACTGGAGGAATCTTGATACGCGACTGGTTGCCTGTGCCCGACCCGCGCCTGCGGGTCGGAGACGTGACAACAACCGAGCTAGATGATAATTCAGGATTTGTCACGCTCACTGTATTGCTTAGCCCCTCTGTTGAGGACGCATCCGTCACCGTCTATTATGAAACGACCGATGGCAGTGCCTTCGCTGGAGTGGATTATGTAGCGGCTTCCGGTTCGTTAACGTTTGCACCAGGTGAAACATCAAAGGCGATTACCATAAGTCTGATCGGCGATGCGATAAATGAAGCGACAGAGAGTTTTGATTTTGTTTTATCTAATGTCGTTAACGCTGGATTTTTAAAGAGTTCGGCCTCCGTGCGTATTTTTGATAATGACGCTTCGGAGGTTTTACTTGGGAAGCCGCAAACGGGCCTCTACAATTACGCAGAAGCGTTGCAAAAATCGATTTACTTTTACGACGTGCAACGCTCCGGTGAACTGCCTGCTGATTTTAGAATCAGTTGGAGAGGTAATTCCGCTGTAAATGATGGCAGTGATGTCGAGTTAGACTTAACGGGCGGATTTTATGATGCGGGTGACCATGTTAAATTCGGACTGCCGATGGCGCATAGTCTGACCATGCTGGCCTGGGGCGTGATCGAGTACCCAGCAGCTTATAAAGAATCAGGCGAACTGAATACATTGCTAGAGCAGCTTCGGTGGGGTGCAGACTACCTTATGAAATGTCATGTTCGCGATTCCAATGGTGCAACGCAGGTTTTCTACGGTCAGCTAGGTAATGGCTATATCGATCATGCGTATTGGGGCACTGCCGAGACGATGACGATGCAACGCCCCGCTTACAAAATTGATTCGGTTCATCCAGGATCGGACCTGGCTAGTGAGACGGCGGCGGCCCTTGCCGCCATTTCAATTGTATTCGCAGAGTCGGATGCCATGTATGCGGCAACACTTTTAGAACATGCCGAGGCTCTCTACGCATTTGCAGATGCCCATCGTGGAAAATACAGTGATTCGATTACGAATGCTCGCGATTTCTATAATTCTTCAGGTTATCAAGACGAACTCGTGTGGGCAGCACTCTGGCTGAATCGGGCGACCAATGAAAGCATTTGGTTGACCAAAGCTAAATCAGCCTACGAGGCGATGCCTAAAGGCCATAGCTGGACCCTTTCTTGGGACGATAAATCGTATGCGTGCTATGTCCTGTTGGCAGACCTTGACGGTGGTAGTGAATATCTCGCCGATGCGGAACGTTGGCTTGATTACTGGACGATTGGCTATAACGGGCAGCAAGTTTCCTACACGCCGGGTGGCCTCGCATGGCTCGATGAGTGGGGCTCTTTGCGTTA
The DNA here is from genome assembly GCA_002480015.1 of Opitutia bacterium UBA7441. Lineage (GTDB taxonomy): Bacteria > Verrucomicrobiota > Verrucomicrobiia > Opitutales > Coraliomargaritaceae > Thalassobacterium. The sequence goes on along the minus strand of DLQD01000023.1, from coordinate 41,919 downwards.
CGCGGCTAACACAGCGTTTTGCTCCTTCGTTTACGCCGATCGTGTAAATGATCCGGCAGGGCGCTATTCAAGCTTCGCCCAAAAGCAAATTGAATACATGTTAGGATCGAATCCGCAAAGCCAGAGTTACGTCTGTGGCTTCGGTCAGAGCCCGCCAAGCAATCCCCACCATCGTAATGCCCACGGCTCGACCTCCAACGACATTAACAGCCCAACAAACAATTTACATGTGCTCTATGGAGCCCTCGTTGGTGGCCCGGGCATCGATGATGCCTACGTCGACGACCGCACTGACTTTCAGCGCAACGAAGTGGCGATGGATTACAATGCGGCTTTTACTGGAGCGCTGGCTCGCATGTATATCGAAGAGGGTGGCTATGCGCTCGATCAAGTGGATGCTGCGTCGCAGACCTCCCCGATACTATTGTCAGAAAATATCGACTCATTTCCAATTGGCGTAAAGACCGACCGCGAATGGCGGGACTTATGGCCAGGCACTAAGTGGGCAAATGGCCCAGACGAAGGCAGACTCGAAGTGGACGATGCGATCGCTTACAATGGTTCGGGTCGCTCCGTTAAGGTGCTCTATCCCGAAGGTGGCAAACAATCTAATGGCAGCGGCGCACAGTGGTTTATGGATTTAAAAGGCGAATATGATGAGTTGTATTTTAGCTACTGGGTACGTTTCGATCCTGACTTCGATTTTGTCAAAGGCGGCAAGTTGCCTGGCCTTGGAGGTGCAGTATCTTTCAATGATCGTACGCATGAATGGTCAGGCCGTTTAATGTGGCGTGAGCAAGGTAGAGCGGAGTTTTACATTCATGTGCCTGCTGCGAATAACTACGACCCCGGCGATCGCTTTTGGTGGAACACGGAGGGTTTTCAGGCAACCTTTATCCCCGGTCGCTGGCACCATATAGAAATACACTTGGTCATGAATACGCCGGGCGAATTTGATGGTTTGGCTGAAGGTTGGTTCGATGGTGTTAAGGCTGCCACCTATCTAGGGTTTTACTTTAGAGATGCTCCGACAGCCAATGCCAGTATCGCCTGGGCCTTTTTCAGTACTTTCTTTGGCGGTAGTAGCGATGATAGTTGGAACGCTATTAAAGATGAGTTTGCACGATTTGATGAATTTATCGTTTCGCGTGAGCGAATCGGCTATCTAGGTAAACCCTTGGATATTGATGCAGACGGGCTTCCCAACGATTGGGAATACCTCCACTTTGGTAGTGATAGCGCAGCTGATCCAGCTCTAGATAGTGATACGGATGGCACGAGTGACTATTACGAGTATGTGGTTGGAACCAACCCGGTCAGTGCCGCAGATCGTTTTGTGCCAGTCTTTAACCATGGCAGCGAGAAACCGTTTGAGGCGAGGTTTTCTGGTATGGCAGGGCGGGTGTATCGCTTGTTGCGGAAGCGTAGTCTGTCGGATGCCAATTGGACGCCTGTCGATAGCACAGGACCATTTTCTACAGATGAGCAAATCATCTTAAAAGACGAAGAACTTTTTAAAAGTGCCTTTTACTCTATAGCGATTACAGTCCCCTAAGTCGCCCGTTATTCGTGTATCGAAATGCACTGTCTAGGGCGAGACGCCCTAGTTCCTTTTAACGCGTATCTCAGCCGTTCCAACAACGGGTGAATCTAGAACCCAGTAGTTGTTGGATCTGCTTGCTGCAACACGTTCAGCATTTACATAAACATGCTGTACTGCTGCGCATGAGGGGACTTCAATTCGCGCAGACATGCCATCGGGGAGTGTGAGGGATAGCGTAAATTCATCCGAGTTTTCCCAACTCACGAGAATGGGGCCTTGGGGAGTCGGGATTTTTCCTTTTGCGTAGGTCAGCCCGCTGGGGTGTGGGCGGATGCGGGCAGTCTTCCAACCCGGTTCAAGTGCTTGTGCGCCGAGAACATAGCGGGGCAATAGATTGGCAGGTGCAGCGCCCCAGGCGTGGTTCCAGTCTTGGTTGGGTTTGTATTTCATATCCCAAGCCTCCCAGGTGATAGTGGTACCACTTTCGACCATGTGTCGCCAGCTGCGGTCGCTCTCGGCTGTCATTAGTTTGACCGCATGCGCGTCTGCACCATTCTCGAAGAGGGCTTCAATTAGGTATTGCGCGCCGTAAACCGAACAAGGCATCCCACGTGTGCTCAGCCATTCTGTGATTGTGGCGCGTTGCGATTCCGGAATTACGTCAAAGGCGAGGGGGATAAAGTTTGCATGAGCAGCATGATGCGCTGCATCGATGCCATCTCGGTAGAGTCCAACTGTTGGATCAAAGAACACTTTTTGAAACTCGATCTGCTTCTCGGTGAAAAGTTGCTGAAAATGTATCTCGTCTTTGCTGTTTCCAATGGCTTCGGCGAGTTCTGAGATGTAGGATAGTGCGCGTAGGTGGAAGGCATTGACGACGGTATTTTTTGCGGTGAATACGTAGCGGTCTCGCTCCACGGGGGGCCAATCCACGATGTCATTACGCTTTATCTGCTGAGCGTTACTAGTGATGAGCCCATCAGCTCCTGAGCGCTCTAAAAGTAGTTTTGTTTTGAGAGATTCGTAGCGAGGCGAGAGCCATTCCGCGTCTCCGGTATGTATCCAATCGGCATATGCTATAAAGACCATATGCGGCGCCCACTCGGTCGGCCACGTTGGTTGCTTCATCAGTAGGTCGAAGGTGTCACGTGCCATCTCAATGTCGTTATCGGTCGCGTAATGGCTGAGTTGGTTCAGGTAGGCGTCGGCTTCGTAGGGGATACGCTCGCGATCGCCATCGACATAGACGCCAGCAAAGGTCGTGGCTTTAATGGAATAGCGGCAGAGCTCCCATATCTGATTGAGCATTTTATCGGAACTGTGAAAGGAGGCAGCACGATCGTCCCAAGTGCTGGAGTAAGCGGACTGGCGGACGATTTGATCCGCTTGCAGTTTGCCAGACCAGCCCTCGATCTCCACCCAGCGAAAGGGGAGTAGGGTGCCCCATTCGGCTGGAGTTAGAATTGCTTTGGGATGGGTGGTATTGCGTTTGTCGGTCGGCGGCTCGACGACTGTTGGGGTGCTTGGGTTCAATTTGGCTTCTGTCGTTGCATAGCGCACGGTGCCCAGCGGCTTCCGATTGATGCGGCCCTCGCTAAAGGCTTCGCCAAAGTGAACCGTGATTGGCTGATTTACAGAATGTGCCGACTCAATCCGTAGGTTGCCAAAAGCGACGCGTCCGAAATCGATTAGAAACGAACCTGATCCGAGCTTACTGCTACTGATGGGTGCTTCATCGACTAGGTGCGTGGGCTCAGCAGTGCTCGACTTGGCGATAATTATTATCGCGGCGATCCATAGAGACTCGAGCTTCATTGTGCGACCCCATACACGGTAATTGTGGAAATGCCGAAACCTTCTTTGTCGATCGTGTAAGCCGTCGCATCGGCATCTTGTAGCCGGGCGCGTAGATCCCATGTGTCGCTGATGTCGAGAACTCCGCTCGTGGAGCCTGCGCTATGCGCGGTAAAGTCGTACGTAATGCTATAGAGTGCGCGAAGAGAGAGCTGATGGATCATTTAGTGGGGAGCAGGGGGAGAGGCACGTAAAAGATAGCATTCCCGTTGCCGATTGAAACGTTTGCGAGCGGGGAACCGAACGGACTAAATCACTTCGTCCGACTTCGTAGCTTTGGCTTCGAGCAAGCGCTGGGTCTCTTCTGCGCGCTGACGGCTGATTGGGTAGAACCACATCATAAGGATCGCGAGCAGCAGACCTAGCGATTGAAAGCCAACGAGTAAGGCTTTCATTTTAACCGCAGTTGCCTCGTCTAGGCCGACCGAATCGACCACTTGCGGGTCATAGCCCGCAGCGGTGGCCATGTAGCCACCCAGTCCGAAGGTAATGCCTTGCGCCGCTTTAAGTGCAAAGCCCTTGACCGAGCTGAACATGCCTTCACGACGCCGGCCGGTCTTGAGTTCATCATCGTCGCAAACGTCCGCGACCATCGAATCGATCATCAGCCAGCAGCCTTGCATGCCGATAAAAGTGACCGCTCCGACCACGTAGAGGGCCCATGGCCAGCGCGGATCGATCGCGATATAATTGAGCATGGTACCGAGCAGCACGAACCCGAGCCCGATCATCATGGCGATGCGTTTGTTGAAGCGAGTCGAAAGGAAGCCGATGAAAAACATACTGCCATAGGAGAGTGCCACTGCGAGCGTGGTGAACCATCCGGTGAAATCACCAATCGCTTTTTCACTGCCATTGAAGACGTAGTGTAGCATCAAGAGTGGGGCAATGCTCTGCGCAGAAAACAGCGCGACGATGATCGTGACGTAGGCGATAAATAGAATGACGAAGGGCTTATTCGTCATCGTATATTTAATCGCTTCGCCAAGACGGATGGGCTCTTGCTCTTCGATCTTTAAGTCCTCTTTGCAGCCGAAGGTCGGGATGAGTCCCGAGACCAACACGACTAGCGCGACGCCTACGGAGACCCAGAAGGCACCATTACCTAGGTTTGGAAAGGTATCGGCCGCGGCCAGTCGAAACAACCAACCCGCCGAAACCGAGCCGATTAGGCCGATATACATTCGCCATACAATCACTCGCGTGCGCTCGTCGTAATCCGGCGTGAGCTCAAAGCCAAGCGCAGTGTAGGGCACCACGAATAGCGTATAGGCAACCGCCAAGAGACTCCCCACTGTTACAATGTAGAAGAAGGGGATATTACTAAACCAAGGATTCTGGGCTGTCTCAACACCGATCGGCGTCCAAAGTAGGGGGAGCAGTAGCGCACATGCGATAACACCGAAAAACATCAGTGGGCGACGTCGCCCATACTTTGATTTTAAATTGTCGGAGAGGTTGCCGATCCACGGGTCGGTGAAGGCATCAATTAGGCGAGGCAGTGCGAGCGCCAGGCCCGCGAGGGCGGGGCTGAGGCCGAAATGCTGCACATAGACCAATGTCCCCAACGCAGTCAGCGTATTGAACATGAAGTTGTCAGCGAGGCCGCCGAAGCCCCAAGTGACTTTTGTGCGTAAAGGGACCTTTCGTTGGCCGGGTATGTGGGGGATGGTTTCGCTCATAAGCTAGGGTAGGGCCTGCCGATTAGGATTGAGTTGACAAACTGTAGATGCAAATCAAAGCGCCTCTTAATAGCAATAAGAAAGCTTTCTTTTGTTTTTGCGAATTCGACTCCGTCCAAGTCCTCGACGGAGCATGTGAACCTGCAGATTGGTCGATTAAAGAATTGAACGCCTGCGCTTGGCCGCATTATGTAGGTCGTTTTTAATGAGCGTATTATCCCTAACCCGAAGGCAGAAGCCATGAGAGCCCGATTAAAAGATGTCGCCGCCAAAGCGGGAGTCGCCCCGAACACTGCATCAACGATTCTTAACCGTCGCCCGAATTCATGGGCATCGAAAGAGACAGAACAGCGTGTTTTTGATGCGGCCAAGGAGCTCGGCTACCGTCCGAGCCGTGCCGCCTTGGGGCTGCGTATGGGCAGCTTTAAGACGATTGGATTAGTCATCCCCGACCTCCACAACCCTTACTACACGGCCTTTGCCGACCGGTTCGAGCGTAAGCTGCGTGATCATGGCTATGACCTCATCGTCGAGCATTCCCGCAACAATATCGAATTTGAAATGCATTGTTTGGAGTCGATTCTCGATCGTCAAATCGATGCGGTCACGTATTTTGTCAGTGATTTCGACCGGCATATCGACTTCTTGAAAACTGCGAAAAAGGCCGGCAAGGCAGTTGTCGGCATGACTGGCCTTTCAGCGGCAGAGGATCCGTTCCCTTTCGATTCGGTCGAGATCGATTTCTCGGTCGGGCTGATTGACGCGGTCGAGCATTTGCTGGCGTTGGGGCATGAGAATTTTGCATTCCTTTGTGCCCTCGCTGCCGGGCAGGAAGCGGGAGACCGCCCCCAGGTTTTCAACGAAATGCTGAAGGAACGCGGCATCCCAGAGGGCAACAATGTATTTATTGCCTGCACACATAAGATGGCCAATGTCTATGAAGTCTTCAAGCGCTTCCTTTTGGAGGCTGGAGATAGTCGTCCGACAGCGCTCATCGCGATGAATGACCTCTCTGCGATCGGTGCCATACGCGCGGCCGAGGATGCCGGTTTGCGTGTACCCGAGGATCTTTCGGTTATCGGCGTCGACAATATTCCGTTGGGCGACTATCTTCACCGCAAGCTTACCACGATTGAGCAACCGATCGAGGCAATGGCCGAGTCCGCTGTTAGGATGCTCCTCAAGCGCCTTTCTGATCAGGAGATCGACTTCCAGACGATGCGCTTCGATTCCAAGCTCATAATCAAAGAAACCACCGCGAAGGTTCGAACCTAGTGATTTCAGAAAAGGGCTAAGCGTCGCCTACTTGGATTTCGTTAAAAGCCCAGTCGAGCCAAGGGAGGAGGGCTTCAATATCGGCGGTTTCAACGGTGGCGCCGCCCCAGATGCGGAGCCCGGCGGGGGCATCGCGGTAGCTGCCGAAGTCGTAGCCGACGCCTTCTTTGTCGAGGAGACTGACCAGTTGCTTGGCCTTGGCAGCTTGTTCGTCGGCAGGGAGGGCTTGATACCAGTCGGCTGTGATCTTGAGGCAGATCGAGGTATTCGAGATGGTGGCGGGCTCTTCGGCGAGGAATTCGACCCAATCGGACTTTTCGACCCAGTCGGCGATCGCTTTGAGGTTGGCCTCTGAGCGCTCGATCAGAGCGGGCAGACCGCCGATCGATTCTGCCCAGCGCAGGCCGTCGACCGCGTCTTCGACGCAGAGCATCGAAATCGTGTTGATGGTGGCGCCGGTGAAGATATCTCGAATCAATTGGCCGCCTTTGGTCATGCGGAAAATCTTAGGCAGGGGCCAAGCAGGCGTGTAGCTCTCCAATCGCTCAATCGCGCGTGGGCTGAGCACGATCATGCCGTGGGCGCCTTCGCCACCCATGACTTTTTGCCAAGACCAGGTAACGACATCCAGCTTACTAAAGTCGATGTTCATCGCAAAGACGGCCGAGGTGGCGTCGCAGATGGTGAGCCCCTTGCGGTCGTCAGGGATCCAGTCAAGGTTCGGCACCTTCACTCCGGAGGTAGTGCCGTTATAGGTAAAGACGACGTCGTGGTCGCAATTGATTTTTGAGAGGTCGGGCAGTTGGCCGTAGTCGGCTTCGTGGCGGGTCACCCCGTCCAGCTTGAGTTGCTTGAGCACATCGGTCACCCAACCGGAGCCGAAGGACTCCCAGGCACACATGTCCACGGGGCGTTCGCCGAGGAGCGACCACATGGCCATTTCGACTGCACCGGTGTCAGACGCGGGGACGATGCCGCACACGTAGCCCTCGGGCAGACCGAGGATGGAGGCGGACTTGTCAATGACCTCTTGTATGCGAGCCTTGGCCGGCTTGGCGCGGTGGGAGCGGCCGACGAGGGCGTCGCCGAGCGCATCGAGCGACCAACCTGGGCGCTTGCTGCAAGGGCCGGATGAAAAGAAGGGACGATTAGGCTTAGTGGCTGGTTTCATGATGAAAAGTGGCCTAATTTAGGTCTCCGCCGGCGGATGTCCACTCTACATCTTGCGTTCTGTAAAATCGCGGGCGCCATTAAATCCACTGTGGGATACAAACCGCAACAGTTGCCGGAATGCGTGCCGCACCTAAAGGAGCGGACCTACGTATGCGGCTTCCTTTAGGTGGCCGCCTGACCCCCTGTCTAAATTTGCGTTTTGTAAAATCCTGTTTTGGCTTAGTTGAAGCCATTCTGCCGCGGCTTTTTTATCTCGGCACGGTCCGAATAAAAACGTGGCCCGCAGCTTGAGTAAGAATCCCAGAATCTTGTCTCAATAAACTTATTTTTCTCGATTACCGAAGCCTCTGGAGTGTCTCGGCCAGTTCTTCCAAACGCTTCTCGGAAACTTTTTGGGCGGTGCCAAGTTCTTGCGCGTAGATCGAGACTTTAAACTCTTCCAACAAAATCCGATAAGGGCGTAGCGACGCGACGCAAGTCGTGTCGAACTTGGCTTCGAGCTCTTTCAATTTCGCCTCAAAGGGGGCGATACGTTTCGACTTATCGATATCGCGTTGGATACTTTCTTTGGCGCGTTGCGCGCGGCGCATCATTGCATGGAGGTAGCGGGTGACGTGGGGCAACTCATTGAACTCGTATAGACCGAGCAGATTGGCTGGCGCAATGGCCTCAAGGTGGGCACGCATGCCCGGATAGGTGATCGCTTGGGAGGTCTTCTTTTGGTCGAGCAGGAGCATGATGCCCTCGCGGGCTTCGAGCAGGCCGCGGAGTTGGTCGACCAGTTTAATGACGATGCCTTTGGATGCGCTGCTCGCGTGTTGCAGTGCCTTTTTGAAATTCGCTTCACACATGGGGAGCAGTGAGTCGGTGGCGAAGAGGTGGCGGCGCAGGTGCGCCCACGCGGGCTCTTTGATTGCGTCGAAGCCTCCGAGCTGGATGAGCAGGACGCCGAGCTGTTTGAGCTCTTTCAGGTCGCGGCGGATCCAGGCTATGTCACGCCCCATGTTTTGCTCGGCAAGTTCGGGCCAGGCTTGAGCCGTGTGCTGCAGCGCTTGGTCGCGGTTGGGAATCAGGCGCAGATGGACGCGGCCGTTTTCACTGACGAGGGCCGGGTAGGCCTTAAGTGGAAGGCCGGATTCGCCGCTCAGATCGATACATTCAGGAAGGTCGCCAAAGTTCCAGCTGTCTAGGTTCTCGCGCTCGTATTTACTGGCGGCCGCCTGCCACGCGGGGATCGCGTCGAGGCCGTCGCCAGTGGCGGCTTGTTTGGATTTAGTTTGAAGCTCCGTGCGGATCGCATGGAGGTCGCGGCCTTGAGCCAGAGTGACGCCTTTTGTATTCTCGATTTGGATACGCGGTTTGAGGTGCTCGGGTAAGTCGGCGTTTTGCCAATGCTCTTGGTAGGTCTCGATGTCGTAGAGCGCGCGAAGCCGTTCGCTCAATTGCTCGGTGAGTGGGCGCTCGCTCGGCTTGAGTTCTGAGCGTAGCTCGGCGGCACGCTCTTTAAGCGGATGGAGACGGATACGAATCGGCTTGGGCAGTCCGCGGAGGAGGCATTCAATCTTCTCTTCGAGGTGTCCGGGGACGGCCCAGTCGAGTGTGCCTTGCTGGATGGCGTCTACCTGGGCGAGTGGCAGGCGCAGGGTGACGCCGTCTTCCTCGCTGCCAGGGGCGTTTCGGTATTGCAGGGGGATCTCGCTGCCGCCTAGTTCGAGGCTGCGGGGGAAGTCTTCGACGGCGGTGTCGCTTTCGTCGTGCGGTAGCAAGTCATACTCCTCGGCTTTGAGGAAGTCGAGCGAGCCGCCGTGCTGCTGCTTGGCATAGGCGCGCAACTCGGCGAAAGAGCCGACGCCTTGTAGGCGCTGTCTGTAGAAGGCGAAGAGCCTGTCCTCGATCCAGAATGCAGATCCGAAGCGTCGGCGCGCCAGTTCGGACTCGGCAGCTATTTTTAAGGTCTCGTTATGTTGGAAGAATTTCGGCCGCTCTGTGATGCCGCCTTCGATCAGGCCATTGCGGACGAAAATATCGGTGGCCTCATCTGGGTTGATGCGGCTATAGCTGACTTGTTTGCGTTGGATCTCCAAGCCGAAGAGGATGCGCCGCTCCTTGCAGAGCACAGCGGCGGCTTTGCTGCTCCAAAAGGGCTCGGAGTGACGGATTTGAAGCAGGTCGCCGGCGAGTTCTTCGATCCAGTCGACTTCTATTTTGGCAGCGGTACGGGCGAATAGACGGCTGGTCTCCATCCACTCCCCGCAGACGATCCACTCGGGTGCTTTGGTTTTGGCTGGCTTCGTTTTCGTTTTTTTCGCGTAGGCGGCCTTACGTTGTTTTTTAGCCGTCTCGTGGTCGAAGAGCCCGGAGCCGGGGAAGAGCAGTGCCTTGCGATTACGAGGTCCCCGGTAGTTGTGCTCTGCCTCCTTGTGCGCGATATTGCTGAGGAGCCCCGACAGAATTGATTTATGGATCGATGCATAAATCAATTCTGTCGGGGAGTTGGAAGTCGAGAGTGAGGCGTGGGGAGTCGTTTTTTTGCCCACTCTTCCACCAGCCATCAGGCTCGTGAGCGTCCTTTCCAGCTGGTGGTGGATGTCGCGCCATTCGCGCATGCGTTGGTAGGCGAGGAAGTGGGTTTTGCAAAATTTGCGGAGTTTGTTTTGCGAGAGGGCGTCGAGTTTGTCGTGGTAGGCGTTCCAAATGTTCAGCAGCGTGAGGAAGTCGGACTCGGGGTGGGTGAACTGCTTGTGCATTTCGTCGGCTTCTTTCGCCAGCTCGGCGGGACGCTCACGCGGATCCTGGATGGAGAGTCCGGAGGCGATGACCAGAACTTCGGGTAGGGCGCGCTCACCTTGGGCTTGCAGGAGCATTCGCGCTACGGTCGGATCGACAGGGAGCTGAGCGAGGCGGCGGCCAAGGCTGGTCAGTCGGTAATCGTCGATGTTGTGGCTTTCGTCGTTCGCGCAGACGGCACCGAGTTCAGCGAGCAGGCGAAAGCCACCGACGATGGCGCTTTCTGTTGGGGGGTCGATGAATGGAAAGGTGCGGATGTCGCCGAGTTTGAAAGCCATCATCCGGAGGATGACCGAGGCGAGATTAGAACGATGGATCTCGGGAGTGGTGTAGCGGGGGCGTGCGAGAAACTCCTGTTCGTCGTAGAGACGGTAGCAAACGCCCTGGCTCACGCGGCCACAGCGGCCCTTGCGCTGGTCCGCGCTCGATTGGGCGATTGGTTCGATGGGCAAACGCTGAGTGCGGGAGTGGGGGCTGTAGCGACTGACTCGGGCGAGGCCGGTATCGACGACATAGCGGATACCCGGGACGGTGAGCGAGGTTTCCGCGATGTTGGTCGAGAGGATGATGCGCCGTCGACCACCGGGATGGAAGATGCGCTGCTGGTCGGCATTGGCGAGGCGGCCGAATAAGGGTAGGAGATCGCACTGGCGAGCGGGGCTGTCTTCGAGTTGGCGGCGTAGTTCGTGGATGTCGCGCTCACCAGGGAGGAAGACGAGGATGTCGCCTTCTTGGTTGTGGCCGATAATTTCGCTGACGACCTCCGCGGCGGCTTCGATGTAGTCGCCCTCGTCTTGGTTCGCGGCTGGCCGGTAGAGGGTTTCCACGGGATACATTCGTCCGGACACTTCGATGATGGGCGCGTCGCCGAAGGCCTTGGCAAAGCTGGCCGTATCGATGGTAGCCGAGGTGATAATGATTTTAAGATCCTTACGCCGTTCGGTGAGCTGGCGGAGGCAACCGAGGATGAAGTCGATGTTGAGGCTACGCTCGTGGGCTTCATCGATAACGATCGCTTCGTAGGCACGGAGCAAGGGGTCGTCCTGCAGCTCGTTGAGCAAGATACCATCGGTCATGACTTTGATGACCGTGTCCGCTTGAGTCTGATCGGTGAAGCGGATCTTGGCACCCACTTCCCGCCCGTATTGCACGCCAAGCTCCTCGGCGATCCGTTGGGCGACGGAGAGGGCTGCGACGCGGCGGGGTTGCGTGCAGCCGAGGAAGCCCTTTTGCCCGAGCCCGCATTCTAAGAGGAACTTAGGGATTTGCGTGGTTTTGCCCGAGCCGGTCTCCCCTGCGATGACGACAACTTGGTGCTTGTGAATGGAGCGTATAATTTCTGCCCGCCGATGGTGGATCGGCAGTTCGTCGGAATAGGTGGGCTTGAGTGTGGAGGAATGAATCGTGGAAAAAGGAAAAACGCAGGCATCATTGCCCGTGCCTTGGCAGAAAAAAACCGCGTTGCTTCTCGCTGACGTCGAGACCGCATTTTTCCATGACTTGCAGCATATCCTCCCACACCATACGCTTCGTCTTGAGCGTATCGTTCCTTATCAGATAGGACGGATGGAAAGTTGCCATCAGGGGGATACCCTTGAATGCCGACCAAGTGCCGCGTATTGCGCCCATCTTACGGTTTGGATCATGGCCGAGCAGTCCAGTCACGGCGACATTGCCCAGTGCGATGATGACTTTCGGACGGATGATTTCGATTTGAGCTTGCAGATAGGGGAGGCAGAAACGCATCTCCTCGATTGAAGGTGGTCGATCCCCGTAGGGCTTGTCGTGCTGAGGCCGCCAATTCATGATCGTAGCCAAGTAGACAGTCTCTTGAGAGAGCCCCATTGCGGAAATGATTTTGGCCAGCAATTGTCCTGCTTTACCAGCGAAGGGTTCACCCGCGAGTTCCTCGTCTGCGCCAGGGGCCTCGCCACAAAAGAAAATGTCGGCCTGGGGTGAACCGCAGCCAAAGACGACTTGCCCTTGCTCGCTGAGGTGGGCTTTACAGACGTCGCAGGCCAATACGCGCTCACGCAGCCACGCGAGCTGAGTCGCGGCATCGCCCTCGGGTAGTTCTATTTGGGGCGCTTCGGGAAGGGGAAGCGCATCCGGAAGATTAGTTGCCTTGATCGTTGCCTTGGCCGCGACCTCCGGTTTTTTGTGCGAGCGTGAAGTGCGCTCGACCAGTTCCTTTAAATCTGCATGGTCGGGCGATTTGGCTGGTTTAGATTCTTGGCCGTCTTGAGCATCTCTTTTCGGCACAAGCAGGCGCAGGGTGTGGTCTTTCACGAAGATTCGATCAACACCATCCCGCTGTAAACGACGTAACTCGTTGGCGATTGCTTCTAGGCCTGAGGACATAGACGCAGAGTTAATGAAGCGGCATTGCGCGTCGAGTCACTTTTCAGACTTACAGCGAATAAGATGTGCTAGGCTGGATAGGCCCCCGTCTTTTTCTCTTTTTTGTGGGCGAAGAACTGGGCGAGGCCAGGGATGACCGATAGACTGAAGATGCTGATTGAGAAGGCCAGAAAGCCGGCGGGGGTACCCAGGTAGGCGATCACACCGGCAGCCACTAGCCAGCCTAGGGCCATCCGTCTGGAATTAATCCGGGAGTCCCGCACCACCAGCCCGACGTGTTTGACCCCGAGGATGAGGGCGGCAAATGCTAGATAGGCACTGCTCTGCTCAGCGGAAATCAAGCCTCTCAGTATAAATAACGCGGAGACTATTGCAGACAGTATGATCAGGAGAATGCTTGGTTGCTGAAAGAGCTTTGCGCGTTCATTTTTGTGTAGGTTCGTATAGACGACGGTGGCGACGGTCGCCATCAGCACGGAGAGTGTCCAGACGTAGGCCAGACTGTTGATCGGCACGGCGTAGTGGCGCACTAAATACTCTAATAAAAAGCATTTTGTGAAAAGCAACCCCCAGAGCGCTACGACTAAATTGAATCGAGCTTCGGCCTCAGATACTTGTTTCATGTGTGTAGCCCAGTTTGTTTTTTGATATTTTATTAGAGTTTCATCGTATGCGTTGTTTATTCTAATCGCAACCCGTAATTGTTCTTCATAGGGAACGTTGGGTGCCATTAAATCTGGGCGGGGACACAAACCGCAACAGTTGTCGGAACGCGTCTCGCACCTAAAGGAGCGGACATAGTTATGCGGCTTCCTTTAGGTGGCCGCCTGACCGCGCACTTGAAATTGCACTCGAGAACGTATTGCCTAAGGGGCTCACTCTTTAATACTAAATCAAAAATATGAAAACGGAATTCATCAAAGCCGACTTGGAACGCATTATCGGAACGCGTCCTATGCACGACGGTGGGACCATGCCGGAGGTTTTGGGACGTCTGGATGCCTGCGCTCAATCGCAGCACATTCCAGAGCGTTTGAAGCACTATCTGTCCAAGCGCAGTTATGTGAAGGCTCTGGCTTGGATTGAAGACCCGAATACCCCCCACCAGTTATGAGTGCTCGTAAAAATGGCAAAATTTCGACGGATGGGGGCGAGGTCTTGGCTGCCAATCCCTTTGCTGGCCTGGCTGCTGACGGCTTGCCTGCCGGTCAGTTGCAAGCAGCGACCGTGAAGAGGAGCTCAAAGTCGAGCTCGAAGAAATCCAAAGGTCGGGTCGAAGTTCGCCGCGAAAAGGCCGGGCGGGGTGGTAAGACGGTGACCACCTTGGGAGGATTTCCTTCAAACATCCCGCTTGTCACTTTAGAGGTGATGACGTTCGAGCTTAAGAAAATCTGCGCCTGTGGTGGCTCCCTGAAAGGGCGTATCATAGAGCTGCAAGGCGATGTTCGTGACCGTGTTTGCGAGGAACTGAACGCGCGCGGCTATCAAGCTGTTCGTGCAGGCGGCTGAGAGTAAAAAAAGCGCAACCACTAAGTGGTGTACGCTTTGAAAATTACAAGTAATACGATTGAGTTTTTAGAAGTGGTATTATTTACGCCTGCTTAACTGTCGGTAGAAACTAGGGCCGTGGATTTCGCGCATTTTGTTGCGGCGATGTTCAACTGCCAATTTGAAGGCCTTCTTCTCGCCGTATTTCTTGATCGAGAAAGACGTGCACTTCTGCACACCGGGCTCTGGACGCCAGCTCACTGAATAGCACTCGTGTTTAGTGCCATTGGGGCCGATTTTGGTGGTCCGAGATACTCCGAGCTCACCGGTCGTGTTACGGGAATCCGAGACGACGATACGACGTTGCCGAGGCTTTTTAGGAATGGCTTCGAGTTCTGCATTGAGCTCGTCGCGATGGGCTTTTGCTAGCTTGAGTGCTTTTGCTTTGCCACCGGATTTGCGGTCGCTGAATAATTTAGAGTAGGTTTTCCCATTGCGGTAACCGCGAACGAACCAACCATGCGTTGAACCAGAATCAATCCGGCTTATACCTTTGTTTGCTTTTGTGCGTGCCATAATTTTTTAGGGTGTTTTTTAAAAAATATATAGGGTTTATTACTTATATAGAAGGGCTTAAGTTATATAAAGAAAAGAATCTGTGACAGTAAAAAAACAAAAAAATCACGGAATAATTGATTAGTGACCTCAAGGTATGAGCAATCCGCATGAGCGATAACCCTTTACACTACAACTAATTTCCATGTTTTTCAAGCCAGTGCGATAAAGTAGCTTCGTTCTCAATCTTCAATTTGCCATGGTATTCGGGGGCGAGTTCCTCCAGATAAGCACTTTCGGCAAAGCGTTGACCATGGAGTAAAACCCGTGCGCGCTGCTCGGGGGCGCGTACTATCCGGCCAAGTGCTTGATGGATGCGCCGCATGGCTGGTCGTATGTAGACCTGCTGGAAAGCATCTTGCCGTGATGCTTCAGGGAGCTGCTCCATTTTCGTCTTTTGAATGAGGTTCACTTCAGGGAGAGCGGGGCCGACTACCATGATTAGATCAATCTTCCCACCGAGTTGGTCGATGCCTTCGGCGTAACTACTACCGAGGATCAGGAAGAGTGCATCGCCAGTTAGTAAGCCCTCTTGGATGAATGTTTCCTGTGCAGCTAAATCCACTCCACGGGGCTGCTTTAAAATACGTAATTCTGGATGCAGGGCTTCAAGGTAGGCTTGAATGTTTTCAGCGTATTGATACGATGCAAAAAAGACGGCTATGGGCACGCCCGGGCTGTAATGTATGAGCTGAGCTATGGTGCGTGCGGTCGTTTCGTAGTGCCGGGCTCTAACATTTAAGCGTGTGTCGACGCGGCAATCGATGGCGACATCGTAGGCTTCATCGCGCCAGAGGGCTTGTCCTTCGATGATAGTTACGGATGCTTTGTCGAGACCACAGCTTGACTGGAATGCTTCGAAGGGCGCCAGCGTAGCCGACATTAGAATCCCTCCGCCAAAGGGCCGTAGGCACTGTGCGATCCATGAGCTGGCATCGAGGCAGCTGGCGGTGATGACACCTGGACACGGTGCCCAATGTAGATACTGTCCGGCATCGGCACGGAACGTCTCTGCCAGGGTGGGGATGCTCCAAGCCAATTGGATCGCAAACGGAGCGGTGGCTTCGTAGTCAAAGGTGGCCAGCTTAAGCTGCTCAGTGAAATCCTCGCAGAGGTCTTGCCCCATGTAGGCTTGGTTACTGTTCAGCGTTTGCTTGTGGGGCAGGCTATCGATCCAGCGGGCGAGTTCACTGGCGATGGAGAGCAAGCGGCGTGGTGCTCCGTGTGCTCGCAGTTCTTCGATCGCGAAGAACAGCTCGGCGCTGGCGAGCTTGATAGTCAGGCAGTCGGCAACCCGGTCTGGCAAATTATGGGCCTCATCGATTATGAGTAAGGTGCGCTCCGGTTCGAAGCCCTGCGCCTCAAGAAAGACGGGTCGACTATCGGGCGAGAAGATGTAGTTGCTGTCGCCGATCCAAATTTCGGCAAAGGGCAGGCAGGCCTTGGTCAAGGCGTAGGGACAGACGCCGGTGTCCGCAGCGATGCTCTGCGCATGGGAGAGTGTTAAAGTGCCGTTTTCAAATAGATCCGGCGGGTGGAGGTCGGCTTCTCGCCAATGCTGCTCGATGTGCGCATCACAACGCTCGTCGCCTGTGCAGCTGTGGCCCTTGCTCTCGATCCGGTGCTCGCTGCGGTTACGCATTTGCATATAGCGCACACCGTCGCCGACCATTTGCTTCAGCTGCCGGATCGTCTCGAGCTGCCCGGTCGATTTACAGCTCAAGTAGATGCAGCGATCATAGAGCCCGTCTTGCATGTGTTTGAGAGCATGCTCCAGGACGATGCCGGTCTTACCAAATCCGGTCGGCGCTTGCGCCAAAACGAAGCGTGCTTGCAGTGCAGCCTCATGCAGTGTGCTGAAGAACTCTGCTTGACCCGGGCGCAGCGTAGTGAATGCCGGCTGAATGTCGGCTCCTCGGAAGCGGTTTAGACTGCTGCGCCGCTCCTCCAGGAAGGGGACGAGCTCGTCGAGTTGTTGTTCGAAGAGGGCATGTTCCTGTGAGCTCAGGGTGACGGACTGGCGCGCACCGCTTTCGATATTAATGAACTGAACCTCGGCCTCAATAGTGTGCTCTCTAGATTCCGGCAGCACGCTGAGCATCGCCCTGTAGGTAGCAGCCTGTGCGAAATACTCGGTGTAGAGTTCGATCAGACTTTCGTCGGAAGCGGGGAGAGGACTACGGATGGTTTTCACCTCGCGAATCAGGAAGCCGCCCTTGGTTGGCAGCAACTGATCGATGCGGCCACTGAGCTGAAAAAGCCAATCGCGGTGCCGCCAATTCGCTTTAATGCTGACTTCGAAACGTGCCTCCGGTAGCTCACTTAAACTGCAAGCTTCGGCACTCTTATGCCATTGCTGGCCCACCGCGGCGCGCCAGGGGCTGTAGCCGTTTCCGCGTGAAATAGGTTGCCGGTCAAAGACTGCTAACTCTCTCGCATTCAGTCGTACGCTCCGCTGCAAAGGATCGATTTGCATCAGTTTTGAGAGATGAATCGCTGCCGCAGGGTCGTCGGCACGGTTTCGACTTCTGTTGGCCTGACGCTTCGAGCGTGAGTGAGTGAGGTCTGGACGTGCAGCCAAGCTGCAGAGAGATAGGTTGACTTTTTGGTTTTCATTTCGAAACGATCAGCTACTTTCACCTGCTTTACTCAAATCACAAACAGTTTTCCTCCCTATGCGTATTCTTATTACCGGCGGAGCCGGATTTCTCGGCAGCCATCTTTCCAAGCGCCTCCTCAATGAAGGCCACGAAGTCATCTGCATGGATAATTTCTTTACCGGGCGTAAGCGCAACATTCTGCCGCTGATGGAAAATCCTAGCTTTGAGCTGATGCGCCATGATGTGACGGATCCCTTTAAGGTTGAGGTCGACCAGATTTATAACCTGGCCTGTCCTGCTTCGCCCGTGCACTATCAATACAACGCGATTAAGACGATTAAGACTTCTGTGATGGGAGCGATCAATTGCCTGGGCCTAGCTAAGCGCGTCAATGCACGGGTCTTTCAGGCTTCGACATCCGAAGTCTATGGGGATCCATCCGTACATCCTCAGCCCGAAGCTTACTGGGGCAACGTCAACCCTATCGGTATCCGCTCCTGTTATGACGAGGGTAAGCGCTGTGCCGAAACCCTCTTCATGGATTATCACAGGCAGAATGGTGTCGATGTTCGAATCGTCCGCATCTTCAATACCTACGGGCCTAACATGTGCCCTGATGACGGGCGGGTGGTTTCCAACTTCATTGTGCAGGCCTTGCAGGGTAAGGATATTACGGTCTACGGTGAAGGACTGCAGACTCGGTCCTTCTGTTATTGCGACGACTTGATTGAGGGCTTCATTCGCCTTATGAATCAGGACGAGACGGTTGGCCCCATGAATATTGGCAACCCCGGTGAATTCACTATCATGGAGCTGGCTGAAAAAGTCATTCAAATGACGGGTAGCCGGTCCAAAATCATTCACGAACCGCTGCCTTCGGACGACCCCAAACAACGCCAACCGGACATTACCGAGGCGCGAAAAGTGCTTGGTTGGGAGCCTGAGGTCTCCCTCGATCAAGGCCTCCAGCCGACGATCGAGTATTTCGACAAACTTCTCTCGGAAGTCTAAGAGAGCATCTGTCTCAAAAATTGACGGAAAAAAGGGTTGCTTCGCGTTTCGAAGCGCCTACCTTCCGCTGCTTTTTCCAAAACCATCAACAAAAGTTCAGCCATGCCCAGAGAGCACATTATTTTAGAATGCACCGAAGCCCGCGCCGAGGGGAAGCCTGTCTCCCGCTACATGTCCACGCGTGACAAGAAGCAGCAGCCGGATCGTGTCGAAAAGAAGAAGTATAATAAGTTTCTTCGTCGCCACACTCTGCACCGCGAAATTAAGGGTTAGTTCTCTTAGGAGCGCATCCTTTTCAAACCCGCCTCACGAGGCGGGTTTTTTCTTAGGGCGGGTGCCATGAAATCCAAGGGGGGACACAAAGCGCAACAGTTGCCGGAACGCGTCCTGCACCTAAAGGAGCGGACATACCTATGCGGCGATCCCGCTAAGCGGGATCGCCGCCTGACCCCGTGTTTAAAATGGCTACCTTCTTAGGACATTCGAAGATTTAATTTGTCAAAGACGGTTCAATCTGAAGTCTTAAGGTTTCCCCATGGATAAAGCCCGATTCTTTCAATGCCTGCTTTCGACGCTTCGCGAGGAAGTGCTGCATGCTATCAATGCATCCAAAGACGCGGCGGAGTATGCGACCAACGAAGAATCCCGCGCCGAATCGCAGTGGGACACTCAAGGCTTGGAGGCTTCTTACCTAGCCGCTGGCCAGGCCTGCCAGGCACGCCAGTGGGCGGAAGCAATTGAAGAGTTGCAGTCTGAGCGCGAAGATTTGCTCAAGCCGAAGGCACACGTATCTCTCGGTGCGCTCTTCAGCTGCGATTTTGGTGATTCGGTTGAATATTTCTTTTTCGCCGGCACCGCAGGTGGGCAGACGATCTCGCTGGATGGTTGTGAAGTGACTGTCATTACCGCGCATTCACCGCTGGCCGGACGCTTATTAGGGTGTAAGGCAGGTGATTCCTTCCGTTTACCGAACGGTTCTCTCGGCCAAGTCTTGACGGTGGAGTGATTCTGCATCCATCTCTGTGGTGTGAAGATCTACACGTATACGAAATGTAGCAGCTGTAAGCGGGCCACTCAATGGCTCGACGCCCAAGGCATGACCTATGAGGAGTTGCCCATCCGCGAGACTCCACCTTCGGTGCTAGAGCTTGAACAGATGCTGACTCACTGTGAGGGCGATGTCCGTAAATTGTTCAATACATCGGGGCTTGATTACCGAGAGTTGAATTTGAAGGCGAGCCTGCCCTCAATGTCGACCGGTGAGGCTATTGCTTTGCTGGTGAGTCGTGGTAATCTCGTCAAGCGCCCATTTTTGATTACGGACTCTTTTGGCCTTGTTGGTTTTAAAGAAGAGACCTGGGCGAGTGCGCTCAGTTAATGGATACGGAGACCAGACATTGATGGGTGCGCTCGAAGATTTACTGCAAACGGTGGCCGCCCTCAGGGCACCCGAAACCGGGTGCCCTTGGGATATTGAGCAGGACCACCAGTCCATCGCCGAATGCCTCGTTGATGAGTGCTGCGAGTTGCTCCAGACGATCGACCGCCTGGACATGGATCACATGGAAGAGGAGTTGGGCGATGTCCTGCTGCAGGTCGTCATGCATGCGCAGATGGCGAAAGAAGCCGGGCATTTTGACTTCGAAACTGTCTGCCGGGAGATCAACGACAAACTCGTCCGTCGTCACCCCCATGTATTCGGGCAGGAAAATCTCGATACTTCCGAGGCCGTCCTCGTCCAGTGGGATCAGATCAAAGCGGCCGAGCGTAAACGGGGGCCCGAGCAAATCGGCACGTTCAAGGACCTGCCGCGACAGTTACCTGCGTTGATGTTTGCCAAAGACGTTTTCAAGCAGATTCAAAAACAGTCAATGCCAGCTGGGGAGCTCATTGACCTCGCCGCCATCGATGCACTTTCAGACACACTGGATGAGGCAACGGTCGGTAAGCAACTCTTCGAGATTGCGGCAGCTTGCCGAAGTAAAGGGATCGACCCGGAGTCAGCGCTTCGTCGCTACGCGCAAAAGCTGGTCGATACCTTGGAATCGACTTAACGTTTCGTCGAGTGCATGCTCTGAATTCAGACTTTAGACACTCCCGCAGCCCAGCGGAAATTGTGCGGAGCGTGAACTGGGGGGCGGCTGCCACCGCTGGTCGGCGATGTCCTGCTCCTGTGGCGCTGGTATTAACCTTGAAGAGCGCTAGGCAGGTGGTTGGCTGATGAAGTTTGTGACTGCAGCGGGGCATTCCGTGCCCATTGAAATTAAGCGTCGCAAGGGCACCCGTCACTTGCGTCTTAGCCTGGGCCAACAGAATCAAATCGTCGCTTCTGTGCCTTGGCATACGAGCGAGCGAGGGATTCTGGGCTTCATCGGCAAACAAAGTGCCTGGCTTGAAGTGCAGCTAGGCCGCGCGCCGCGCCTCTATTCGTTGTCTGAATGGCTGGCCGAACGCCCTCAGCTTGTCGCTAGTGGCGATATTTTCGCAGTCCGCATCGAGCAGACTGAGAGACGCCGAGCCGACTATTGTTTTGACCAGGGTGGGGCGGTGCTGGTCATACGCCTGCCCGAGCTGGATGAAGACTCTTTACTGGGCTTGGTACGCCGTTTCGCCAAGGATGCGCTGACCTGCCGGGTCGCCTATCACGCCAAACGCTTGGAACTGACGTACCGTGCCTTGTCGGTGCGTGACCAGTCGAGCCGCTGGGGGTCCTGCTCCGCGCGCCGTGCGCTCTCTTTGAATTGGCGCCTCGTTTTACTCCCACCCACTCTACAGGACTATGTCATCCTGCACGAACTGGCGCACTTGACCGAAATGAACCACGGTAAGCGCTTTTGGGCCTTGCTCGACCAGTATGATTCTAATCGTGTCGCCCACGAAGCCGAACTCGACTCTGTCAGCGCCCAACTCATGCGCGTCGGATGCGTGAAGTAGCTGGTGATTCAGATTAGTCCTTGAGCTTGGATGCCGAAGATCGAGGACATGGAGGCCGCGCGTATTATATGTGCGGGCGATGCATGCAGGGGCGGCGTAGCACAGTGAGCCGCCAACCTTGAACACACTAAAGCAAAACAATCTGCGGCTCTATGCGACAGAAAGCGCTTAACGAGTCTGGTCCGTTTCCGACTGAACCGCATCCGATTCGGGCTGACTTGCCTTGAAGCTGAGAAGCACGTATAGGAGCGTGCCAATTACAATGCCACAGTCTGCGATGTTGAATGAGGGGTATCGACCGGTGGGCATGATATAGGGAATATTCAACGGGAAGTGGAAATCGAGAAAGTCGATCACATGGCCATGTATCAATCGGTCGATCATATTCCCAACAATGCCGCCGATCAATAAGCCGAAGGCCCATTGCATGGGTTTACGGTGGAGCTCCAAGCTATGCCGAAGTTTGTAGATAGCGAAGAGCGCGACCAGGGCGAAAGCCGCAAGTAGGCCGCCGTAGCCCGAGAACATGCCCCATGCGGCGCCTTCGTTGCCGATGTGCACGATGTAGAAAAAACCATCGATCACTTCAATCGCTTCCGGGGGGTAGTAACTGTCGAGCTCCAAGTTGTTAAAAATCCAAGCCTTGGAAACTTGGTCGAGAAGAAAGATCACAATGGCCGAGGCGAAGAGCCATCGGTAAGGCTTAATTTTGCTGGAGAATGGGGACGGCATATGGAGACGAAAAGCCTGCAATTATACCTGCGCCATGCTCACCCTGTCAAAGTTAACCGACCGAAAGCTAAGAATTCGGGCCGATCCAACCCTTGCGCCAGAAAAATACTGCCAATCCGGCGGTCGCGGATAGGCACAAACTCCAAAAGACGGGATAGGAATACTTCCACTCCAGTTCGGGGATATGTTCGAAATTCATTCCATAGACCCCGGCCAAGAAGGTGATTGGGATGAAGAAACTGGCCATGATCGTCAGCAGCTTCATAATTTCGTTCATCTTGTTGCCAACCGATGACTGATATAGATCGCTCAAACCGGAAGCCGTGTCGCGGTAAGTCTCCAATAGGTCGATCACTTGCATGACGTTATCCTGAATGTCGCGGTAAAAGGTCTTCAAGTCCGGATGAATAAATGCCGATTCATCACGGTGCAAGTGGTCCACCAATTCGCGGATCGGCCAAAGGACTCGCCTTTGCAGGGATAAGTCGCGCTTCATTGAGAAGAGCTTCTGCTGGCTACTCGTCGTGGGGTCTTCCAATATCTCAAATTCCAACTCTTCCAGCGCTGCTCCGTAGGCTTCGAGGATGGGGAAGATGTGGTCGACGATCGAGTCCAGTAGGGCGTAGAACAAGTAATCGGCTTGATAGGTCCGGAAACGACTGGTCTTGTTTTCCAAGCGCTTGCGGACGGGATCGAAGACATCGCCTTCCACCTCTTGGAAAGAAATCAACGTGTCGCTGAAGAGGAAAAAACTGACCTGTTCATTTTTCAATTTATCGTCGGCTAACTGTAGCTGACGTGCGATGATGAATAGGTGGCTTTCGAAAGTTTCTACTTTGGGGCGTTGGTATGTGTTGATCACGTCTTCCGCCGAAAGCGTATGCAGCCCGAAATGTTTGCCGACCTGATCAACCGTGCTCGGGCGTAGGCCGTCGATATTAATCCACCGCACATGGGGCGTCTCTTTCTTGGGGAGTGCGAGCGCCGCCTCGATGTCAGAGAAGGTATGGGTTTCATGGCCGAACTCACCGTAATCAATCACAGTGATACGGATCCGGATCGTCGGATCCTCCTTTTTGATGTATTGTTCGATTCCCGGAGCCGTGCCCGGTTCGGCGACATGCGGGGATTCGGAGGATCGACTGATCGGCTTGAAAACGCTTTTGCCGACCACAAGGATACTCGAAGTGATTGCGTTCGCCGCATTGGAGAGGGCGCCGGTCGTGGCCTGTGCGACGTCTTTGGCGGATGCGATGGGTGGTTTCACAGTACGTATTTAGCTCTAAATAGAAAGCTAAGCTTCCGCCGGCATGTCCCGGAAAAAGATGCCTGTCTTACCGACCCCGCCCACATACTCGCAGCCCAGCTTGGCCGGAATCTCGGCGCAGTAGGTTTTGATCGCGGCACGCTCAGCCTCGAAGCGGATCTTGATTAGACCGTTCTTGGTCAGAGCGACTTCGATCTCGGCGAGGACGGTTTCGCTGAGCCCTTGTTTGCCGATATGGAGGTGCGGCTTGAGTCTCTGACCGATGCCTCGGAGCTCCTTTTTTTCTGCACTGGTCAATGGTTCGTTTTCCATAATATGGCTGTATTAGTGCGGAGCCGTCCCGTCGACGAGCACAAAAGTCGTGAACTTAGTTTGCTTTGCGCGGGGAAGGCGCTCAATTTTATTCCATGTTTACGAAATACTTCCTGACTTCGCTTTTAGTGGGTCTCATGCTTTCGCTAGTTGGCTGTCACACCGTCCCGCAGACAGGGCGCTCCGCCCTGCATCTCGTGCCTTCGGAGCAGCTTGCCTCAATGGCGGCCGCTCAGTTCGGACAATTAAAACAGGATACGCCGATTTCCACCGACCCGACCTACAATGCGATGGCCCGTCGCGTCGGCGAGCGAATCGCCTATGTGGCCGCCCCGGATATGCCGAATGCCCAGTGGGAATTCGTCGTTTTTGACGATGACGAGCAGATCAACGCATTTGCCATGCCGGGCGGTAAAGTAGCCGTTTACACGGGCATTTTCAAAGTCGTCAAGAGTGATGCAGATCTTGCGGTCGTCATGGGGCACGAAGTGGCGCACGTCGCGGCGGGTCACGGTAACGAACGTATCTCCCAGCAAGTTCTGGCCGCTGGCGGTGCGCTCGCATTACAGATGGGCACCCGTGACTTGGATAGCTCAGATCGGCAGTTGATTATGGCTGCCTATGGCGCGGGGGCGACGATTGGTGTTATGCTGCCCTACAGTCGCTACCACGAAAGCGAGGCCGATGAGATCGGGCTCATCTACGCAGCCAAGGCGGGTTACGACCCGCGTGCGGCCCTCGGCTTTTGGGAGCGGATGGAAGCACAAAAGAATGGTGCACCCCCCGAGTTCCTTTCGACGCACCCATCAGGTTCTACTCGTATTCGTAAGCTGAACGAACTGATGCCCAAAGCCCTTGAAATTTATAAAAACCGCTAAGTGTATGCGCCATCCTGTCGAAGCTCTTAAAGAATATATCCGTTTTCCCTCCGTTTCAACGGACCCTGCCTACGCTGAAGGTATGCGCGGTGCCCGCGAATATGCTGCCAGTCTACTCAAGCAACTGGGCTTTACCGTTGAGGTCGTTGCAACTGATTTGCATCCCATACTCCTCGCCGAGCGGCTGGGCTCGCCGGACTGGCCGCATGTGGTCCTATACGGGCACTACGATGTCCAGCCTGCAGATCCTTTCGCTCTCTGGACAGATGCCCCTTTTGAGCCGACGGAACGCGATGGCCGCCTCTACGGTCGCGGCACTGCCGATAACAAAGGCCCCACTATCGTGCACATGGCGGCACTCTCCCGCGTCCTCGAAGAAAACCCTGACCTGCCGCTCAACATCACCTATGTAATCGAGGGTGAGGAGGAGATCGGCAGCCCGAGCATGCCTCAGTTTTTTGACCAATATGCGGCGCGTCTCTCGAAAGCCGACTTCATGTTGGTCTCCGATACCGGCAGCCCAAATACCGAGCAAATCGTCATCACCACCGCTTTGCGGGGACTCGTCGACTTTGAAATAAAGCTACGCGGAGCGAAGGTAGATCTGCACTCCGGTATCCACGGGGGGGCAGTCTATAACCCGCTCCAGGCTTTGATGGAAATCTGCGCTTCGCTGCACAATCCCGATGGTTCAGTCAATGTGCCCGGCTTCTACGATGATGTCCTGCCGGTCTTTGATTGGGAGCGCGATGAGCTCAAGCGATACCCCGAGACGGTTGAGAGCTATCGCCAAATGCTCGACGTGCCTGCGTTTTATCCGGCCAATGGTCTCAGTCCGCTTGAAGCAGTGCGCTTCGGTCCCACCCTTGAATTCAATGGTATCGGCGGTGGTTACCAAGGTGAAGGTTCCAAGACAGTCATCCCGAGCGAGGCCTTTGCCAAGATTACCTGTCGATTGGTTTCCAATCAGGATCCGAGCAAAATTAAACAGCAATTGATCGCCACGATTAAAGAGCGCTGCCCGGATGGCGTCAGGCTTACTTTCCGTGAAGGTGGCATCGCGGAGGCCTACCTGGTCGTGCCGCCCGAGCGTCCGAATACCCCGGCTGATCAGCCGGCAGCTTTGGCACGTGCTTTTAAAGCGGCCGATGTCGCGATTGGTGATCAGTTTGGTAGAGCCCCGATCTATCTGCGCGAGGGGGGCAGTATACCCGTGATTGCCGACTTCAAAAAACGCGCGGGGCTTGATGCGCTCATGATCGGTCTTTTTACGCCCGTCGATAACCTGCACGCTCCCGACGAAAGTTTCAGCCTCGCACTCATGGACAATGCGATCGCGGCCTTCGAGCAGATAATTAAAAACATAGCCTTGCCGCCTGTGGTGGCGTAGCTGGGCAGGGTGAATCGATGGAAAGCGCAGCCGAGTCATCTTGCCGGTAGACGATTGGATTCATGGGCTTAAACTGGGCAGCTTTTCTCTTACATTCTCATGCATAGCACCCCGAGCACGCTTCCTTTAGGTATCTACTGCCATGTGCCTTTTTGTGCTTCAACCTGTGATTTTTGTGCCTTCTACCAGGAAAAGCCGCACCGTAGAGATTTAGACCGCTACCTTGACGCTATGGATTTGGAGTTCGCACAGATTCCGAAGGACCGTTTCGTCGAAACCGTCTTCTGGGGTGGGGGCACACCCGGCCTTCTTGCGGCTGGAGATTTGGAGCGCTTGGGGCGTTCCCTGCTCAGTCGTTTGGCCGAGCCGCCGCTCGA
Organism: Opitutia bacterium UBA7441; assembly: GCA_002480015.1. Classification (GTDB taxonomy): domain Bacteria; phylum Verrucomicrobiota; class Verrucomicrobiia; order Opitutales; family Coraliomargaritaceae; genus Thalassobacterium. The sequence goes on along the minus strand of DLQD01000023.1, from coordinate 15,640 downwards.
GTGGACGATTGAGATGGCGCCTTCGACCGTGAAGGCTGATAAGCTGGAAGTGCTGCGCGATCTTGGGGTGACGCGAATTTCAATGGGCGTGCAAAGCTTCGACCCCCAGCTTCTCCAATCCCTCGGTCGCCTACACAGCCCGAAGCAGATCTATACTGCCTGGGAGCGGGTGCAGGCGGCAGGTTTTCCGCAGACGAATCTGGACCTGATGTTCGCTATCCCCGGGCAGAGTATTGAGCAGTGGGAGGCAGACATCCGCGAGGCTGCACGGCTGGCACCTACCCATCTCTCGACCTATTGCCTGACCTTCGAAGAAGATACCGCGCTCTACGTAAAGCTCTCTCAAGGCAAGGTCTCCATTGATGAGGAAAAGGAGCTGCGATTCTACGAACGTGGCTGGGAGCTGTTAAATGAACTCGGCTACGCACAATACGAGATCTCGAACTTCGCTCAAGCGGGCGCCGAATGTATTCATAACACGAATACGTGGTGCATGCATGAATGGCTCGGCTGCGGCCCCTCTGCAGCGAGTCAATATGGGGGCGAGCGCTACCAGCGCCCGGCCAATCTGGACCATTGGTGCGCGGCGCTGGAGTCGGGTGTATATCCCAAAACAGAGCGTGTCGAACTGGATGATGATTTGTTGCTCGCCGATTCGATCATCTTCGGTCTGCGCATGAACGCAGGCGTTGACCTCGATGTGCTGCAGGAGCGCTTTCACGCGTCCGCCCATCGTCGCGAATTAGAGGCCGCACTGCGACGTTTCGAGTCGGAAGGCCTGGTCGAATCGAAAGGGCCGCACTACTGGCTGACGCACCGGGGCCGCTTGCTCTGCGATGCTATCGGCAGTGCTTTGTTGGATATCTAGAGTTACCCAAAGGTTTTTCCGTCCCAGCCCCATTTGCCGGGCTCGATGTCGGAGAAATTTAAAAAGATGCGGTCGGCGCGGATGTCGACTGTCAGGCTGAGGCGTTCGCAGAGTTCTTTGCTTAACTTGCCGGGGGCGTCCTCGGGCAGGCGTATGGCACGCAGTTCGACAAATGCCGTCGGAGCGTCTGTGCCGGCCATTGTCATCTTGGCAGTTGTCCAACTGGTCATGACGATTTTTTCCGGTTTGTCCAAGAGCTCTGCCACGGCCTGAGAAAGCGTTTTGAGCGCGTTGCTTTTCTCTGCGTCGGAGAGCGTGAGATTCGAGGTGACGTGAATGAGTGGCATGGTGGGTTACCCTGTGTATTCGTTTTTTAGATACGTAATGAGCGAAGGGATCGCTTCGGCCATTGAATCAAAGCAGGCGGCATAAGCGGCATAATTTTGGCCGTAGGGGTCCGGTATCTCCGGGTCGTGCTCCGGGCCCATAAATTCACGGAAGAGGTGCACGCGCTCGGGCAAGTCGTGATGGTAGTGGCGCAGGATGTCGAGGTGCGACTGGGTCATGCCGAAAATAACGAAGGCTTCTTTGATTAGATCATCAGTCACGGGCTGGCTCTTGTGGCTGGTAAGATCGAGTTGCACTTTTTTGAGCGCAGCCACGGAATTGGCTGAGGCTGGATCTCCATAACCGGCGGCGACGCCGGCGGACGCGACTTGGAGCTGGTTGAGGGGAGCGTCCTGCGCGGCTAGGGCATGCTGTAAAAGCTTTTCAGCCATCGGGCTCCGGCAGATGTTGCCCGTGCAGATGGTGAGTATGAGCTTGCGTTTCGTGCGCATGGTAGAGTGGTAAGACTATCGTCTTTGACTGTTTTGTAAAGCGTCGCCTTATCAGCGGCTCAGCTCGCGGTGCCCGATATCGCGGCGCAGGTATTTGTCTTTGAAGTCTATCGCGTCGCAGACGGAATAGGCGAGCTCGGCGGCATCTTTCAGAGTGGCTGCGTGTGCGCTGACCCCCATTACGCGGCCACCGGCGGTTCGAATCGTGCCGTCTTGGTCGAGTGTGGTGCCCGCATGTACAATTGCGCTGTGGTCGGGTATGTATTCAGGGAGGTGGATCGCTTCGCCCTTGGCATAGGTGCCCGGGTAGCCGCCGGCAGCGAGCACGATGACAATAGCCGCGCCCTCGCGAAAATGAAGCTGGGCGGGTAGAGGCGCACCTTTGGCGGTGGCGAGAAGCACAGGCACGAGGTCATCGGCCACCATGGGCAGGAGTACTTGGGTCTCGGGGTCGCCGAAGCGGACGTTGTATTCGAGCACTTTGATGCCCTTGTCCGTGAGCATGAGGCCGGCGTAGAGAGTGCCGCAATAGTTGATCCCATCAGCCTTAAGGCCAGCCAGGGTGGGCTTGATGACTTTTTCTTCGATCTCAGCCTGCATCGCAGGGGTGACACGGCTGGTTGGCGTGTAGGCGCCCATGCCGCCGGTGTTTAGGCCAGTGTCGCCTTCGCCCACGCGTTTGTGGTCTTGGCTGGGGGGCAGGCAGACGAAGTCTTCGCCCGAGGCGATAACGTGTATAGAGGCTTCTTCGCCGTAGAGGGTCTCTTCGATCACGATTTCCTTGCCGCTGCTGCCGAAGGCGTCGCCCTCAAGCATATCTTTGATTGCGGCGACGGCCTCATCCTGCGTCTCGGCCATGATCACCCCCTTACCTGCGGCGAGGCCGCTGGCTTTAATCACGATGGGCGCGGGGTGCTCTGCGAGGTAGGCAAGGGCGGGGGCCACTTCTGTGAAGGTGCCGTAGGCGGCGGTCGGGATGTTGTGACGCGCAAAAAAGTCTTTGCAGAAGGCTTTACTTGATTCGAGTTGGGCACCGTCTTTGTTCGGTCCGTAGGCGGGTATGCCGACCTCGGCCAGCGCATCGACGAGGCCGAGGCTGAGAGGAACTTCTGGGCCCACGACAACCAGGCCGACTGAATGTTGCTCTGCCAGGCCGACTAGGCCGGGGATATCCTCGACGGAAACGTCGAAACATTGCACCTCAGAGGCCATGCCACCGTTGCCCGGGGCGGCGATCACCAAATCGGCCATGGGGCTTTGCAGGCATTTTTGGACGAGGGCGTGTTCACGGCCACCAGAGCCGACGACGAGGATGTTGATCTTGGGTGTGTCTGACATAAGCTGCGAAGTTCCCAGAATCGACGGCGCAGGTAAAGTTCGTTTTCAAGAAAGAGGGTTGAACTTTTCCCGCAGACCGTGATTTTAGCGCGTTCCCGCTTATGACAGACCTCAACCATACTCGCAATTTCTGCATCATCGCCCACGTGGATCACGGTAAGACGACGCTTTCCGACCGTATTCTCGAACTGACGCGCACAGTGGAAATGCGCGATATGAAGGCGCAGCTGCTCGATTCGATGGATCTGGAGCGAGAGCGCGGCATCACGATCAAGAGCCACCCCGTTTCCATGATCTACCGAGCGAAGGATGGTCAAGACTACGCCTTCAACCTGATCGACACTCCAGGGCACGTCGATTTCTCTTACGAGGTCTCACGCAGTCTGGCGGCCTGTGAGGGCGCCATGCTGCTGATCGATGCAGCCCAAGGCATCGAGGCGCAGACCGTGGCCAACGCCCATCTCGCGTTAGAGCAGGGCCTGGAAATTATCCCCGTGATCAACAAAGTGGATCTGCCAAGCGCCGACGTGCCCGCGATTATGGTGCAGCTTGAAGATGTCCTGGCCATTCCCGCTGACGAGGCAGTTTTGACCAGTGGCAAAACCGGTATCGGGATCGAAGATCTCCTTGAAGCCGCCGTGGCCCGTGTCCCCAAGCCCCGCTGGGCGGACGTCGAGGGGCTGCGTATGCTGATTTTTGACTGCATTTACGATGCCTATAAAGGTGTGATCTGCTACGTGCGTGTCTTCTCGGGAGAGGTGAAGATGAACGACCAGATCATCACCATGAGCGACGAGCGTAAGATGCAGGTCAAAGAAGTTGGCAAATTTTCCCCTGCGATGACCAAGCAGGACACCCTGAGAGCCGGGGACGTGGGCTATGTAGTGACCAATCTCCGCGATGTGGCCGAGCTCAAACTCGGCGACACCATCACCCATAGCGCGAATCCTACTAAGGAGATGTTGCCTGGCTATAAAGAAGTCCGGCCGATGGTCTTTAGCGGCATCTACCCGATCGACACAAACGATTACAACAAACTCAAAGCCGGCATGGGCAAACTGCGCCTCAACGATGCCGCCTTTGTCTATCAGTCGGAAAATTCCGTCGCCCTCGGTTTCGGCTTCCGGTGTGGCTTCCTTGGCTTGCTCCACATGGAGATCATCCAGGAACGCATCCGCCGAGAGTATGACCTCGATGTCATCTCCACCTATCCAAGCGTGGTCTACCTCGTCACTAAAACGGACGGCGCTCAGGTCGAGGTGCATAATCCGGTCCACTTGCCCGATCCCGCGGAGATCGAGTGTATCGAAGAGCCGATGATCAACGCCTCGATCCACACCCCGAGTGATTCGATCGGCGATGTGCTCGCCCTCGTCTCCGAGAAACGCGGTATCTGTGAACACACCGAGACGATCGACGCCCAGCGCGTCATGCTCGTCTGCCGTGTGCCGCTCAATGAAATTCTGATCGATTTTAACGACCGTCTCAAAAGCATTACCCATGGCTACGGCTCGATGGACTATGAGATGGCTGGCTACGAAAAAGCCAAGCTCTGCCGCCTCGACATCCGCGTGAACCAGGAGCCAGTCGACGCATTCTCTTCCATTGTTCATATCGACAAAGCCGAGGGTCGCGGCCGCGCCCTTTGTAAGCGATTGAAGGAGATTCTCCCTAAGCAGATGTTTAAAATCGCCATCCAAGCGGCGGTCGGCTCGAACGTCGTTGCACGCGAGACGATCAGCGCTTACCGCAAGGATGTGACGGCCAAGTGCTACGGCGGCGACATTTCCCGTAAGCGTAAACTCCTCGAGAAGCAAAAAGAGGGCAAGAAGCGCATGAAGAACATCGGCAGTGTCTCCATCCCGCAGGACGCCTTTATCAAAATTCTAAAGACCTCCGACGGAGGGTGAGGTCTTGTCGATACATGCTCTGCATGTATCGAGTCTATATACTGGCAAGCGCTTAAGCGATGAAACGCTTAATCCGCCCGGTCACGCGCTCGCGGCCCATGACTTCGAGCATGGGTAGCAGATCGGGGCCGCCCCCTTGGCCGCTGGTGGCGTAGCGTAGGGCGGGGAAGTAGGCGAAGACTTTTTCACCTTTGGCTTCGGCGTGGGCCTCGAGCGCACTTTTCAAGCTGTCGGTGTCGAAGGGCTCGACGCTTTCGAGCAGGGGAAGCACTTCGGCGAGGAGTGCTTTCGGGTCGGCCTTTTGGGCAATCTTCGCGCCCGTCTTTTCGTCCATCGGGTAGTCGTCGACGAAGAAGTAGCCGCAGAGCTCGGAGAGGGTGTCGAGCGAGCGTGCCTTGGGCTGGCAGAGCGTGAGCACGGCTTGCAGGTAATCTTCGTCCACCTCTTCGCTGACCACGCCGGCGTCGTTGAGTAGCGGGCGGGCGAGGAAGGTGAAGCTCTCGATATTCAGTTCGCGGAGGTATTCGGCGTTGAGCGCGGCGAGTTTCTTTTCGTCGAAGCGGGAGTTCCCCTTGTTGATCCCGGGGAAGTCGAAGAGCTCGATGATCTCGCCGATGTCCATCTTCTCGCGCTCGTCCTTCGGGTTCCAGCCGAGTAGGGAAATGTAGTTGCGCACGGCGGCGGCGAGGAAGCCGCGTGATTCGTATTCTTCAATCAGGGCACCTTTGTCGCGCTTGCTCATCTTGCCCGAGCCCTCCTCCTTCAGGATGAGTGGGATGTGGGCGAACTTGGGCGGCTCCACGCTGAAGGCTTTGAAGAGCTCGACGTGTTTGCTCGTGTTGGAGAGGTGGTCTTCGCCGCGGATCACGTGGGTGATGCCCATGGCAATATCGTCCACTACGTTGACCAGGTGGAAGACAGGGCTGCCGTCTTTACGCACGAGGACGAAGTCCTTCTCCTCGGCCCGCTCGACGCGGCCGCGAACGGCGTCTTCGATCACTACGGGGGCCGCCTTTACCTTTTCGATCTCGGCCTTGAGAAAGTCGTCGTAGGCGGTATACCGTTCGCCTTCGAGTTTAAACCAGATCGCGCCGTCCTTTTCGTAAGTGCGGCCGGCATCTTCTAGCTTCTTTAGATACGCGTCGTAGATCGGCTGGCGCTGGCTTTGGAAGTAGGGGCCGTAGTCGCCGCCGACATCGGGACCCTCATCCCAGTCGAGGCCGAGCCATTTCATGCCGTCGAGTAGCACACGGAGGGCTTCGTCGGTGTTGCGCTCTTTGTCGGTGTCTTCAATGCGGAGCACGAAGGTGCCTCCCGTATGACGGGCGTAGAGCCAGTTGAAGAGTGCGGTACGGGCACTGCCGATGTGGAAGAAGCCAGTTGGACTGGGGGCGAAACGGACGCGGACCTTGGACATATTGCTAATATTTGGATATTCGGATCAGATTACCTAGCTGTTCTTGATTGCCGAGATTACGGGCTTCTTCAAGTTTTCCTTTTGAATCGCCCTCAAATAGGCTCCGCAATCTAGCGCCTTTGCGCTAATCATCAGGCCACGTCTCATCCGCGTGGCCTTTTCTTTAGGAAGGGTCTGAAGGTGCGATGCTGTCGGCTTTGACGACTGAGGGCCAAGGGAGCGTATAAACATACGTGATCGCAGGCCGGAGGGAGGAACAACCGGCATGGAGTGCCGAGGAGTGAGGCGAACCCTTAACGGGCGTCAGCCACTATAACAAAAACCTATCCTTCGCCTCGATCCGTTCAGGCCATTTCCAAATGGGAGTCCAACGCACCATCATCCGCCCACACCCCCGCGACAATCAGCTGTCGCCCATCCCCGTCGACTTCGATCCTGACACGCTTGGTTGGATCCTCGACGAAGGTGGCCGGGGTAACCTCATGCTCCAGAACGAGCTGTTCAACACCATGGAGGACACTTGGGAGCGCCTCCGGGGCAACCTCAATAAGCTCAAGAACGCCGTCTGCAAACTTCCCTTCCCTTTTTTGCCCTTCATTCCGTTAAGAAAAAAGGGTAAAAGCGTTAAAGCTTAAAGGGTGGGGCGCCCCTTGCGGCGCATCGTTGCAACTGTCAGCGCTAGACCGCCAAAGATCGCAGCGTAGGTCGAAGGCTCAGGAACGATAGCGTTCCCATACGCATATACTTGTTCATACGAAATAGTCGAATTCATGTTTTGATCGTATACATACCAAGCTTCACTGGGTGGTGGGGATGGATCACCATAATTGTCAGCGTAACTGTAGTAGGAAATTTCAACAGTATCTGTACTCGGGTTTCCAAATAACTCTCCAGCGCCAAATGATGTGTACGCGAAGCGGTATTCATATTGCCTATGTTGATTCGCGTCTTGCACTTGTGCGACATTGAAAGCATTGAGCTCAGCTGCGAGAGCGTTCGCCAAGTCCGTTGCTAGAGTGTTATTGTCCCGATCGCCTGTGAACCATGGTGTTTTGTCAAGGTCTGGAACTGAATCGTAGCTTCCATATTGAAAATAAATCTGGTACGTGGTCCCTAACTGGTCCTGTATGCTAGCTGATTCCATTAAGCCGTTGATTTGCGTAACCACAATGCCTGCATTTGCGTTACCACATAATGCCAATAGAAGTAGAAGTGTGCTTAGTATTCTTAGGTTTTTCATAAATTGTTGTTTATCATAAATTTAATAAAGATTAAATTAAGCAGTTACCTCACCAGCGAAGTTCGTCAACCATCTTTTTTTATACGCAGGCAAACTACCAGGGCACCTCACTCCATTTTTGTAAGTCGTTGATTTTTGCTCATCAGGTTGATTAGAGCGTCAATATTTTTATTATTTGAGCGGATAAAATCGCTCGCGGTTAATTTTGGCCTGGATTTCCTCCAGATTTTGAGGGCGACCCCGCGCAGCAGGGCGAGGTTCGCTGCGGTATGGCCGGTTCGGCATCGGCACTTGTCTTCAAGCATGGTGCTGTCCCGTGGGTGGTGGTTCTTGTTTTCCACATTCCAGCGGTCTCGGACTTTTTCGAAATGTTCAGCGCATATTTTAAAAACATACCTAGCAGCGCATTAGCTCCTTTTCAAAAATGTGCCCTGGCGTCGTATAGCCCGGGCAGGATGCTGCCTTGCCAGAGCCAATTGCTCTAGCCATCGTTCGGTGCTTTGAAGAGGCCTAGATTAAATGCCTTACGCACAGCGGAGGGGGCATTTTGCACATCGAGCTTATCGTAGATATGGCGGATATGGGTGTCGACGGTGGCAAAACTGATCTTGAGTCCGTTGGCGATTTCTTTTTTCGCCAGACCGTCACTGAGCAGGTTGAGGATTTCAAGTTCACGTGGCGTCAAGATGATGTTGATTTCCTGGGAGACCAGTTTGCTTTGCAAGGTTTGGAGGATAAAACTCGCGATACTTGGATCGAGCGCAGCGCCGCCACGCATAACGGTGCGGACACTTTCGGTGAGTTTTTCGAGGGTGGAGGATTTGAGCAGATAGCCCGCGGCGCCTTGGGAGATGGCCGCTAGCACGTCGGCTTGGCTGTCCGACTGAGTGATCACGATGATGGGTATGTCCGGCCGCGCTTCTCGAAAATGAGGGAGCGCCTCCAAACCACTCATTCCCGGTAGGCGGAGATCGAGCAAAATCAGATCGGGTGCTTCCTCCCTGGGTATGGCTTTCAGTGCGCGCAGTGCAGCTTCAGCGGTGCCAAATTGATTAATCAGCTCGATGTCGCTCTCGGCCCCGAGAGTGAGGGCGATGATGTCTCGATAATCGAGGTTGTCCTCGACCAGCGAAATGCGGATGCTTGTATTCATGGTTTTCTTTTATGAGCGTATCGGGTTTTAAATTGTAGGGAGACTTGCGTGCCGCCACAAGGGAGGCTTTCGGTGGTGAGTGTTGATTTCAATAGCCGTGCGCGGCGTTTGAGTGAATCGGGGGATTCTCCGTGCAATCCATGTCCATTGTCGGTAACCGTTAGGGTTACTGTGCTCTCGCCAGCAATGAGGTGGGTGGTGATCTGCGTGGCTTCGGCATGGCGGATGATGTTGGTCAGGCATTCTTTATAGAATAGGAAGAGGTCGATGCGTCTGCGCGGTGAAATGTCTTGGAGGCGCGCTTCCCCTTCGAACTTGAGGTCATGCTGGTGGTCGGCGGTGAGACGTGTCGCTGTTCGGCGCATGTCTTCGGCCAGGTTGTCGTAGAGACCTTTAGACTCCAGCATGTTGGTGCAGTATTTGGTTGCTGATGCGGTGCGTTCTGTCAGCGATCGCATGCGTTGCATGAGCAGGTCCAACTGCTTTGGGTTATCTTTTTCCCGGCGGACAAAGTCGCTGAGTAGACCGATCGCATGCAGATTTGCACCTAGTTCATCGTGAAGGTCGGCGGCGATCTGCTCGCGGGTGCGATGGATCGCACGTTGCCGCAGCGAGCGGTTGATCAGGATGGTGATGCCTATGCCGACTAGCAGCAGTGTCGCCAACCACATCATAAGGCGGAGGTTGTTTTTCTGAGCGGCATATCGCCGAGTTAGTTCGGCCGTTAGGAGTGGGCGCTCCCGTTCCAGTTCGTGGCGGCGGGCTAGTTGAGCCATCCATTCGCGGGTGGTGAGGATACGTCCGTAGAAATTGCTGCCGTCCGTCAGTAGGGACTTCGGACGATTTTCAGTTAAGAACTGTGTGCTTACGGGCTTTCCGAGCGCGACGTTCACTCCTTGGGCAAATAGTTCCATTTCGGCGAACCCGACCTTTGCCCGTACATTCTTCTCATCGTAGAGGAGGTCGGGTTCTAGCGCAGTTAGGCGAACATAGCGGCAGTGCGCTTCCGGGAATTTGCGCACCAGAATGGGCCCCACATTGTAAATGGACGCTTTGCGATACTCCATCAGGCGCACGGCATCGGCGAAATCGGCTCGCTGCGCGCCTTCTACTATGAAATGCTCGGGTAGTCCAAATCCGCTATTGTTACTCTGTGGCGCGGTGTCGCTTTGTTCAACGGTGTGTAGATGGATTCGGGATAAGGGAACCACCGCGAGGAGGTCGATGGTGATCGATGGTGTAGCGGCTGGGTCGGCTCCGTTGAAAAAGGCGACTGCTTTATCTCCCTGTCCTGTGTCCATTTGATAGGGAACGAAGCCGTCAACAAGAAATTCCTTTTTCCGTGCAAGAGATAAGGGCGGTTCCCCGTAAGGATCTGCTGCTGGAAGAGTAATGGGGCGGTGGATCGCGACATTTTCTTCACCGCTAAAAATGAGGAGCTCCGCCAGCTCAAGATTAAATGCGCCGTCGAATTGACGTGCCGAGAGCTTTGTGGCTTCGACCCGTACCCACGAGGCAGTGGTGTCGCAGGGAACCACCAGCGGAGCAATGCGCGGGAGCAGTCGGTCTTTTTCGCTGAAGGAGGCGATCACAGTTCCATCCGAATCGTGATCCGTTCCGGCCAAGATACGGAAATCGACGGGAAATCCATCTGCTTGAAATCCGTTTTCTGTATCACGCCAGATGGCGGGCACCAATACGATTTGGTTGATCGGCGTGGGCTGCGTCAGTTCAATTTGCACCCATTCGAGTTGATCCGCACTTGGATGGTGCGGTGAGCGGTAGCCAATGGAGCCGGTCCCACTACGCGGATTGAAGCGAGCCAATTGATGCAATTCGGAGTCGATCGCGAGTAAATGTTGCTCCAATTGGGTAGTCGAGAGATCCTTAGGCAGTGGCTGCACCGGGCTTGTCACCGCCGACAAGGTTCCGACGAGTAAGCTTGTCAGGCAGAGGATAGCAATTCGGTGCATGTTTGTTTCGATGTCGAAGACACTAGGGGTCGGGGCCTGCATGTCCAGTTTAAGCGGGCGTTTTAAGGATCACGCAAACGCGTGATAGACGAAGTTGGATAAAAATGTATACTGCTTATACATATGAAATCCAGCAACTATCTTCCTCGTCGTCACTTCCTTAGGCAATCCATTGCTGCAACTGGATTTCTTCTTGGCGCACCGAATATCATTAAGGCTGAAACACTCGGCAATGCCAACAAGGCCAGCGCCAACTCGCGGATCGGTATTGGCTTTATCGGCGTAGGTCTCATCGCCAAAGGGCACTTGATATCCTTCTCCGGGATGAAGGACGTGCAAGCCGTGGCGGTCTGTGATGTGCGGAGGGCCAACCTCGACAGCGCGGTCGAAATTCTCGCCCAAAAAGGCGCTACCTCGGTCGCGGCTACCCAATACTACGAAGAACTCTTGCAAAATCCGGCGGTCGACATCGTCTGCATTGCCACACCGGATCATTGGCACGCAGCAATCGCCATTGAGGCGATGAAGGCCGGTAAGGATGTCTACGTTGAAAAGCCGATGACGCTGACCGTCGAAGAAGGTAAAGCCGTGTTGGCTGCCGAACAAAAATACGGCCGTATCGTGCAGGTCGGTTCGCAACAGCGCTCTTCCGCCCACTTTAGAATTGCCGCCAATCTGGTGCGTAACGGTTTGATCGGCGAGGTGAAGGAGGTCTACTGCGAGCTCGGCCGGTTCCCGCAACCACCGGAAAACCAGCCCGTCCTCCCGGTTCCGGAGGGCTTCGACTATGATCGCTGGCTTGGCCCCACACCTTTTTACGATTACACTGAGCACCGCGTCAAACAACAGTATTCGGGCGGCTGGCGCTGCTACTGGGACTACGGTAACCGAAAGTTCGGCGATTGGGGCGCGCATCATTTCGATATTGTTCAGTGGGCACTCGGACGCGACGACACGGGCCCGGTTGAATTTATTCCACAGGGCCACAACGGCGCGAAGCACCATCACTACCGCTACGCGGACGGGATTACGGTTTGGCGCGACAAGAAGCCGAACGAGGGCCGCTCGATTCGCTTTATCGGCACCGAGGGGGAAGTGCACGTCGGTCGTGGCAAACTCGACACTTTGCCGGTTGATTTGCGTAAGCATCGCTTCGGCCCGGATGCGATCCAAGTTTACGAGTCCAATAATCACCGTGAAAATTTCATCGACAGCGTAAAGTCGCGTGAGCCCACCATCTGCCCTGCATTGGTCGGGCATCGCACCGGTACGATCTGCCAACTCTCCGGCATCGCCGAGCGCCTCGGCCGTGCGATTGAGTGGGACCCTTCTGCAGAGCAAATCCTTGGCGATGCAGAAGCAAAGTCTATGCAAGCTCGCCCACGCCGCGCTGGCTACGAAATGCCGGCGGTATAAAGGCTGAATTTTCCTATTAGGGGTAATATTATGGGGATAATATTACAAGTGGAAGCCCCGGTGCCCTGTGCAGTGGGGCTTTTTCGTCGATGGTGGTCTGCGGCAGGACTGCGCTCGTTTCTGAATCCTGAGCGGGTCGAAGGGCCGAGGATTTTTTAGGGACAGGCTCCCTAAATTACCCGGAAGCCGCAAATGATGTTGCGGACATACGGCTGTGGAAGAGCCAGCGAACGAAGGCTGTGAGATCCCAGGAGGAAACGCGCTAGCAGAAGTCAGCCATGCGCGAAATAATAATTATGCTAGAGAGATCCTACCGCTACGATCAGATGACGCTATCGGCTCTTCAGTTTATGAACGAGAGCAAAGACGGACCCTTCTTTCTCAATCTGTGGCACTGTATGGTGCATTGGCCAGTGCTGACGCGCAACGGCGAACTGCTCGAATATTATTGTGATAAAATGGGTCAGCCGTTCCCGCCCGAGCCCGGCGATTCAAGCATCGCACTGCCGGTGCAGGGTAGGGCTGCATTCTAAAGACGAACCAGCACCATATTTAGAGAATTGCCAGCAGTCGACGTATGCAGTGTTTCTGAAAAGTCTAAGACGGACGCATTAGCTGGAGTGTTGTGTTATCGCCCAATACGATGGCTACTGTTTACGTGCCCGCTCAAAGCGTTGAAGCTGTCAGTGTGAACGGACAACAGGGGCGCGCATCCACCGTTGTGGATTTACTGCGCATGGATAAGAATCACGCGCTATTCAAAGTGAGTTCGGGCTGTTACTGGTTTCTTTCTAAATCAGAGTGCAGATCAGCGCTAGGCGCCGTTGAAGCTTCGGCCGGAGGTTATGTGAATATAATGATTTGATGGTGAACAAATATACATCACGTCATCGCGTGACTAGACAAAATTCGGGAGAATCTGTAGAATACTTTCGAAATGACGTTTATAGAACTCCAAATGAGTCACTAAGTTCACCTCTAATCTATAATAAAAGTTAAAAACCCCATACTAATATGACATATTCAAAAACTATAATGACATCCTTGGCTGCTGGATTCATAGTGGTGCAGGCGCAGGCCGCTACGATCGATTTTAACGGGAACGGAGCTACGTCCGAGTGGAATGTAGGAACTAGTTGGTCTGGTAATGTGGCTCCCATATCTGGCGATACAGCCAGACTTCAGTTTGGCGACGATGCTACTGTGACATCGGCTGTTAATGCCGGTAACTTCAGTATACTACAGCGCAATAGTGCCACCTTGGCCATCAGCGCAGACTTCAAAACAGTCCTTACTTATGATCTCGGAAGCAGCGGCAACGGAGATACCACCACAACCCATACTAATGGCCTTTTGGTCGGGCGGACTTTAAGGATGGGAAATGATAGCAGTGCCGATACTTACGAAGCAAGATACACCATAAGTGGCGGCACCACCCGATTCACCACTGCGGTGACGATCGCGAAAAACGGTATTTTTGAGATCGATGGAACTGGGGGAAACATTCAGTTCAACAATGGCGGTACTTCAGCGGTGACGCTCGGCGACGGTACAATCTCCTACAAGTTGGGTGCAGCAGGTGTTTCGGCTATTACCAATCTGGGTTCGGGCGGCACCTTTACTATCGGATCTGGATCCAAGCTGCTGATTGATGCCTCCAACTACACAGGCGGTATCAGCGCGATTGATCTGGCGGTCAGTTATAATAATATTGTTGGCACCTTTACTGAGGGCAATATCAGCATTACTGGCCTAGATGCAGGTCTTAGTGGAGATATTACCTATGATACGGGTTCGTTTGCATTGAGTATTGTTCCCGAGCCAGGCACCTACACACTGCTCGGCGGCCTGTTCGCACTGATCTACGTCATGCTGCGCCGCCGCGAGGCAAAAGCCTGATTCAAATCCTCTTTTTTCATAGCCCCGGTTCGCCGGGGCTTTTTTGTGGTTCATCGTCGATTAGCGTGAAAGGTATAGCAAGGAAACGGGATTGAAGTTCATGGAGGTTGTAACCACAAAAACATCAACGACATCAGGACCCAAGCCCCGTGCCTTGTTCTACGCGCTGCCCCTTCATCCAGATGCCCCCCCCCCGTCGAACACTACGCTTCTAATTTACTGTTAATAATTCAGCGAATTCAATCCTAGTTCTTCGCGATTTTTAGTGGATCAAGAAAAAATGGATGACAGAATGACTTTCGGTCGAAGATAGGGGACTCACTATAGAACGGGGTATTATTTTACCACGGACACGGAGGAGTGATTGACTTAAACTTACAGGACCAGTTGCTTGATTCCATCTTTCAAGACGGGCACATTAAAATTCATAAGAAGCCCCACCCGGCTCAAGCTCTACCGCGAGGCTTTTCTCATAGATGCTCTCGACTAAGCCTGGCCCCTAGTAGCGGTGCACCTCAATCGCAGCACCAATAATCTTTTCCGTGAGTTCTTCTTCAATAAGTTCACTCATAGAGAATTATTGTTTAGAATCGTTTTCGCAGAAGCAATCCTCCTCCGTGCCTTGTAGGATACACCACGCTCTGCGCGGGTGGGTGGTAAAAACAGGACGCGGAGAATGCTTATCCATTAAAAATAGCGAAGAACCGAAAATCATCCAGTGTCACGTAATCGCGTGATAGACGAAATGGGGAGGGCCGTGTATACTTATGCAACGTCACTCAAGGTGATGCGACGCGCTACCAAGGCTTGATTCACATTAAAAAAATGAACTTAACCAAAAAACAGATTGCCAAGATCTCGTTGTCCTTGTGCGGACTGCTTTCATTGGGCGTCTGTGATCACGCCGTGGCCGAATCTGCGCCCTACGATGGCAGCTGGGAGTCGCTGCAGGCAATGCCGGTGCCGGCCTGGTTTGACGACGGCAAGATCGGCATTTTCATACACTGGGGCCCGTATAGCGCGATCGGCTACCGCAAGGGCGGGCGCGGCTACGCCGAATGGGTGCCGAGAATGATCTATCGGGATAGTCAACATTATTACCCCTATCTGAAAGAACGTTGGGGCGCTCATCCCCCGGAGTTCGGCTACAAGGACATTATCCCTGAATTCACGGCAGCCAATTGGGATCCCGCAGAATGGGCGAAGCTGTTCAAGGAGGTCGGTGCCCACTATGTGGTGCTGACGGCCGAGCACCATGATGGCTGGGCCAACTGGGATTCCGATCTGACGCCTTGGAACGCGGTCGACAAAGGCCCGAAGCGCGATCTGGTCGGGGATCTCGGCAAAGCTTTGCGCAAGGAGGGGCTGAAGTATGCTCCGTCGTATCATCGAGAGCGCCATACCGGTTTCTTTGCTAAGGAGCAGTATGTGGTGCACGGCGAGCCGATGCCGGATGTTGCCGAGGAGATTAAACGGGACCCCGAGGCGGCGCTACTTTACGGGCCGGAGTTCAGCTACAGTAAGGCGTATGTCGATGACTACGTCGCACGCTGGGCAGAAATCCAGGAGAAATACCAGCCCGATATG
>DLQD01000024.1 GCA_002480015.1 Opitutia bacterium UBA7441 | reverse complement strand
CTTTTTGCTGTTTCTACCTCCCTATGTTCTGTTCGCAATCAACTTCCGCAAGTCCTGGGCACGCGGCCTCTTACTCGGTCTTACAGCCTACCTCCTTCTCAGTATTTACAGTATTTCTTCCAACGGCGCCTTTATCGACGGCAAGCTCGCCCACGAAGATCATTTACTCTACATCGGCCTCCCTGTCATTGTTGCTGTGGTGGTTTGCTCTTTCGGTGCCATCGCACGCACGATGGGCTCGAGTGGGCGCATCCTTTACTTTCTAGGATTCACGGCCTTTGCTCTTTTCCAGTTCATCCTGACCGTCTCATATGCCTACAGGGTGAGCGACCGTGAACAACTCTGGTACAATATCTCTCAGCAATGGCCGGATGCTTGGCTACCAAAACTGGCTCTCATTCATACTATTCAAGATAGCGGAAGCGAAAGCGAGTTGCTCAATCAGAGCGAAATCATCGAATTATTGGAAGATATCCTCAATCAACAACCCGACTTGATCGAAGAGCGCCAGCTACTCGCACGCATCTACCTGAAGAATCGACAAAACACCAACGCGCTGCGACAATACAGACGCATTCTCCGCGATTCGGAACCGGACAATGATTTCCTTCGCGAGGCCGCCGACTTTTACGACAGTCTCGGCCTGAATTGGGATGCTAATAACGTCCGCGAACGCATTACCCAATAGTAAATCTACACGCACCTAAAAGAAAATAGACAATGAAAACACCACGCACACAGGGCTTCGGCACACTCACTCTTCACGCGGGGCACGACCCAAAATCGACGAGCGGCTCCCGCGCCGTGCCGATCTATCAGACCACCAGCTACATGTTCAACGATACCGCGCACGCCGCGCGGCTCTTCGGCCTCGAAGAACTCGGCAACATCTACACACGGATTATGAATCCTACAACCGATGTGCTGGAGAAACGCGTCGCCGCACTCGAAGGCGGTGTCGGCGCCCTCGCCCACTCCAGCGGTCAGGCCGCCATCACTAGCGCGATCCTCAATATAGCCGGCGCTGGTGATAACATCGTCTCGGCTGCCCAGCTCTATGGAGGCACGTATACACTTTTCAAATACACATTGCCCAAGCTTGGCATCGAGGTGCGCTTCGCTGATGCCGAAGATCCTTCTACCTTTAAGCCGCTCATCGACGACAAAACCAAGGCCATCTACGGCGACACCGTGGGTAACCCTAAACTCAACATCTTCCCATTCGAAGAAATCTCTGCGGTGGCCAGGGCCCACCAATTGCCTCTGATCGTTGATAGCACCGCCGCCTCGCCCGCCGTCTGCCGCCCGATCGAACACGGGGCGAACGTCGTCATCCACAGCCTGACCAAATTTATCGGCGGCCACGGCACCAGCATCGGTGGCATCGTAGTCGACGCGGGCAATTTCGACTGGGGTAGCGGCCGCTTCGATGGCTTCACACGACCCGACCCGAGTTATCATGGCCTGGTCCACTGGGATGCCTTCAAGGCCTTCGAGCCAGCGGGTGGAGCCAATATCGCCTATATCATGAAGATGCGCCTACAGTGGCTCCGCGACATGGGCAACTGTGCCTCACCGTTTAATTCCTTTCTGCACATCCAAGGTCTGGAAACACTCCACCTGCGCATGGAGCGCCACTGCGAAAACGCACTCAAGGTCGCGGAGTTTCTTCAAGGGCACGAAGCCGTCGCTTGGGTCAACTACCCGGGCCTCAAAGACAGTCCCCACCACGCCGCGGCCTCCAAGTATTTCGAAAAAGGCAAATACGGGGCCCTTGTTGGCTTCGGTGTGAAGGGAGGCCTCGAAACCGGAGGCAAATTCATCGACAGTCTCCAGCTCTTCAGTCACTTGGCCAACATCGGCGACGCCAAGTCGCTCGCCATCCACCCGGCCTCAACCACCCACCAGCAGCTCAGCCCTGAAGAGCAAGTCGCCGCCGGCGTCACGACCGACTTCGTCCGCCTCTCCGTCGGTATCGAAGACATCGAAGACCTACTCGCCGATCTGGATCAGGCCTTGAAGGCCTAACGAGCCCTTGCTGAAGCTGCGGGCTACGAATGAATCCCCTGCAATCAACATGCCCAATCGCCACTTCCTGACCACGCCCGATCCACTGAGCCGACAAGTCGCTCAGTTCCTCTCGGGCGTGGACTTGAAGGAGGCCTTGCTCATCACGCCGACCGGCGGAGCGTCACGTAGGGTCAGCCAATTGCTTGAAGCCGCCGCCCAAGCACTCGCCACATCGCAGCCCATGCAAGCGTTACTTCCTGAGCGCGACGGCATCGCAACGCCCGTCGAGCGCAGTCTAGCTTGGGCGGAGGCTTTGCAGCGTGCCAACGCCACGCAGTTGCAAACGCTTTTCTGGAAAGAAACGCCCCAGGCCACCGCCGAGCTGCTCAAAGCCGGGCGCAACTTTAACAAGCTCTGCGATCAACTCGCCGAGGCCGGACTCGACCCGGCCACAATGCACTTACCGGAAATGCTCAAAGGCAGCTTCGACGAAGGCCGCTGGGCTGCAATCGCCGCGCTCTACCAGAGCTACCTCGATTGTCTCGGCAACTGGAGCCTCTGCGATCCGAACGCCCTGCGCTTGGCGCGAATCAAATCCCCCACAACACAGATTCGCCGCCTTGTCATCGCCGCCGTGCCCGACCTGCCCCGAGCCTTTCAGCTTTACGCACAACAACTCGAACAGAGCGGCACCACGGTCGACCTGTTGATTTGGAACCCTGATCAAGCGCCCAAAGACAGCTTTGATCACTGGGGGCGTCCGCTTCCCGATTTCTGGAATGCGCGTTCGATCCATTTGGACAATGAGCAGATCCATGTCGCCGCCGCGCCACATGACGAGGCGCGCACCGCAGTGCAGCAGCTGCTCGATACGCCCAGCAGTCTCGTCGTCGCCGACCCGAAATTGCAGAGCGTGCTCTCCGGCGAAATTAACACGCAAGGCCGCCAACCCTACCTGCCGGAAGGCGAACGGCTGATCACTTGCGAGGCAGCCAAACTCGCGCTTGAGTGGGAAGAGTTCCGCCAGAGCAAAGACCTGCGCCGCCTACGCCGCCTACTGGAGCTACCCGCATTCTGCCGGGCGCTGGATACCGAGAACCCCATCCCTCAAAGCGATGCGCTCATTGCCATCGACCACTTGCTGGGCAAAACCATTGCCGCGACACTTGATGCCGCATGGCAAGCCTCACCCGCGCTACCCGAGGATGCCCCCGTGCGGCAAACACAGCTGCGCTCGAAGATCCGTCGCCTACTCGGCTCCGTTCGCTCACGGCTCAACAGTCCGGCACTCGAATTACTTGAGATCGCCTTCCCCTACCGTGACGCACCTCCCTCCGAATCGGCACAACATGTGATCAAGATCGCTCGTGAGTTAGAAGGCTCGCCTGCTCTTAAGAATTGGCTCGAAGCCGGAACGGCCGAGAAATTACCCGTGCAAATTCTGGCTCAGGCCATCCGCAGTGAACGCCTGCAAGCCCCAGCCAGCGAAGAGGCCATCACCCTCAACGGTTGGCTCGAAGCACCTTGGCTGGAAGAGTCTCAGCTCGTGCTCTGCGGGCTCGTCGAAGGCCGCCTCCCGCAGTCGATCGAGGGTGATCCTTTTCTGCCCGACTCCATCCGCCCTGCGCTGGGTCTGAGCGACAACACACAACGCATCGCTCGGGACGCCTATTTGCTAAGCTCCCTGCTGGTCGCTTATCCTGCCGGTCGTCTGCGGCTCTCCTATAGCAAGTTCAACAACGAGGGCGACCCGAGCAAGCCCTCGCGCCTGCTCCTGCGCACCGAGCTCGAGCAACTGCCTGCACGCGTCCAACATATCACAGAAGCAGCTGCCTCCGTACTTACGAGGCCACGCCGCCAGACCGGCTGGCGTTGGCAACTGCGGGGCGAATTGCCGACCGTCACCAAAATTAGCCCGACTCAGTTTGAGTCCTATCTCGCCTGCCCTTTTCGATTCTGCCTTGAAAAAGTTTTGCGCTACGAGAGCGCTCCTCAGGCCTCGCACGAAATGGATGCCGCTGTATTTGGAAATTTGATACACAAGACACTTGAGGACTTCGGCCGCGAAATCATCCCCAGCGGCGAAGCAATGCTCCGACTCGACGAGCCAACCATCCGCCAGCGCGTGCAACAATTGCTTGAATCAGTCGCCCGAGCCGAGTTCGGCGCGAAACCCGCACCCGCCGTGCAAGTCCAACTCGCCAGCGCCGCCGCGAGACTCCACGCGTTCGCCCGCGTGCAAGCCGAGTGCTTTGCCGAGGGCTGGGTTATTCTCGATGTGGAGCGTAAGCTTGAAGCCGAAGGCGATGACACGCTCGAAATCGGAAAGCTCAAGTTGTCCGGTGTCATCGACCGTATTGAGCAACATCGCGAGACCGGCGCGCTCCGAGTGATGGACTACAAAACTTTCAGCTCACTCAGGAAACCCGGCCAAACGCACTTCGCGTCCGCATCGCACAACTGGTTGCCCGCCGCACTCCTTGATGCCTCGGCGGCTGGGGACAGCCGCCCTCCCGTGGTGCGATTAAAAGAGGGAGGGCGCTTGTCCCCAAGCGCCGCTGTTACCGATGCCAAGCTCAAGAACAAAACATGGAAAAACCTCCAACTCCCACTTTACCGAAAAATCCTCGAACACTGGTATCCCGGTGAATGTGCTGCGCACACGCCAGAGACCGCCTACTTCGTTCTCCCCTCCGACCCAAACGAAAGCGGAATCTATGCTTTCGATGAGTTGAGCGAAGCCATAAACCTAGGCGCTTACGCTGCCGCAATCCAATGCGCCGAGGCAGTCACCGATCAAATTAGCAAGGGCGTCTTCTGGCCGCCCCAACCCTTCCGAGGCAGTTGGGACGACCCTTGCGCCCCGCTCTTCGTCAACGGCACCCCGGAAAACTGCATCGCCGAGGAAACAATTGAAAAGCTGAAAGGAGGCCAATCGTGAATAGTGTCTTGAATCTGGTAGGGTGTGCTCGCCGAGGCGTCCTTTCGCCTGCGATGACCGCACGCCATATGCATGTGGATGGCAGACAAAGCCAGCTGGTGAACAGCCCGCGCAATGCCCTTCGGTTACTGGGACAGCGCGCCCTATCTTTCAACCCACACAGGTCGACGCGACTAGCGTCGCATCGCTACAACATAACTCCCCGCCCCCCACTCTCCACTTCCTCACATGAGCCAGCCGACTTCCTTTAACCACGAAATGCTGGTCGCCAACGCGGGCAGTGGGAAGACCTACGCGCTGACCACGCGGATCATTCGGCTCCTCCTGGCTGGCGTGGCCATGGATCAAATCGCCGCGCTGACCTTTACGCGCAAGTCCGCGGGTGAGTTTCTCGACGAGCTATTGATCCGTCTGGCCGAAGCAGCGAGTGCACCGGAAAAGCTTCAAGCGCTCGCGGAGGCCACCGACTGCCCCGAGCTGACGTTCGGGCATTGCTGCCAACTGCTCAAACATATCATCGACCACTTCGGTCGTCTCGGTCTTAGCACCATCGATAGTTTCTTCGCCCGTATCGCGCGGCAGTTTCCACTCGAGTCCGGGCTTCCCGAAGAGTTCGCCATCGCTGACCGTGCTAGTCTCGCCAGTGCCCGTGAGCGCGCCCTCGCCCGTAGCTTTAGCCTCGGCGCCGAAGGCGAAGGACTGACCGCCATGATCGAGCAGTGCCGTCAGATCAGCCGTAAGAACGGCGAGCGCAATGTCTTCGGCATGCTGCTCGACCAAATCGAGACGCTCCACCAGCGCTATCTGGAGACACCGGCCAGCTCCACCTGGGGCGATGCCACCGCCATCTGGAAAGACACAACACCGCCCTTCCACGAAGCGCCCGAGCTGAACGCGGCCATCGATGCCTTCGAGCAAATCGCCCATGCGACCAACCCCGATCTCTCCGACGAGGCGGTCGCTTATCTCAACGAAAACCTCGAAAACCTCCGCGCCCTCGAACCGGGGCAAGCCTGGAGCCAGGACATTAAAAAATTCGTCGAGCAAAAGCTCAGCAGTCAGCCGAAGAGCGGCAACCTGCAGCTCACTCGCAAAAAGACCGGCTGGCTCGAACTGACGCCTGACGTCGAGCGTATTCGCAAGGCACTGGCCGACGCCCTCTACGCCGACGTGCTCCAACAACTCCTTGAGCGCGCCCAAGGCCTCTACCGATTCGTCGGGCAATACGAATCGGTCTATTCGGAACTCGTGCGTAGCGCAGGGCTGATCAGCTTCGCCGACATCACCACCCTACTCGCCGAGCGCGCGGCCGATGGTGAGACGCTCGACGCACTCGATTGGCGCAGCCAGGTCGCTTACCGGATCGACCAATATTTCGACCACTGGCTGCTCGACGAATTTCAAGACACCAGCCGCACACAATGGACGATCCTCAAGACCTTTATCGATGAGGTCATTATGGACGACGGCGCACAGCGCTCCTTCTTCTACGTCGGTGACACCAAGCAAGCCATCTACGGCTGGCGCGGCGGCGACGCCGAACTCTTCCGCGAAATTTTCGAGTATTACGACAACATCCAAGAAGCCGCACCGCTGACCGACTCATGGCGCTCGACCGAGCCCGTGATCGAGATGGTCAATACAGTCTTCGGTGCGTTGGAAGGCGTTGCCGAAGAACTCAAACTTCCCGACGCCACGCTCACACGCTGGGAGGCAGGCTGGAACACCCACACCGTCGCCGAGCCGATCCGTGATCGCGCCGGCTATGCCGCTTGGCACCCCGTCGCACAAGATACCGACGACGACACCCCCGCCCAACACGCCGAGGTGCGCCGTATCATCGAAGACGTCGATCCGCTCGGGCGCGGCATCGAATGCGCTGTGCTCCTGCGCCAGAATAAAGACGCCGCCGAGCTGGCCGCCTACCTGCAATCTGCCGGCATCGCTGTCGCGATTGAGGGCAAGTCCAACCCCTGCACCGACAACCCCCTCGGTAGCGTAGTGCTGGCCGCACTCCGCGCCGCCGCCCACCCGGCCGACAGCCTCTCCGCCGCCATCGCCCAAGGCCTCCCCATCGCCCAAGCCTGGGGTCTCGACGACCTCGACAGCTTCCGCAGCAAGACCCTCCAATCCATCGCCGAACGCGGCTACGCCCATACCCTCCAAAGCTGGATCGATTTGGCCTTCGGCCAGAAGCCAGAAGCCAGAAGTCAAAAGTTGGATCATAAGACTCCCACTTCCCACTCACCACTCTCCACTCTCCACTCTCAATCGGAGCTCTTCCTATTGAGTCGCGCTGAAATCCTCCTCGCCACAGCCGAAAACTTCGACGCCTCCAGCGGCGCAAGCGACGGCATCGACGCCTTCATCGCCGCCGTCGAAGCGGCCGAGATCCAAGAAGCCGAAGCCACCGAAGCCATCCGCATCATGACCGTGCACCAAGCCAAAGGCCTCGGTTTCGACATGGTGATCGTGAGCGGCCTCGACAAGACCACCCGTAGTAACACCGCCGACGAACTCGTGCTCGGTCCCGACGGCAAAAAACCGCAATGGGGCATGCTCCTCCCGAGAAAAGACATCGCCGAAGCCGACCCCGTGCTAAAAGCACAAACCGAACGACTAAACGCCGAATCAAAGACCAATGAACTCTGCAGCGCCTACGTCGCCCTCACTCGTGCCAAACGCGCCCTCTACGTCGTCAGCGACGAACTCAAAGAAAAGAGCAGCGCCGGACATTTCGGACGCCATCTGCAACTGAGCCTTGGCGACGAATGGGCGCAGGGGGATCCGCAATGGTTTGTCGCGGAGTTGGATTAGCGTTTTCGTAGCGGCACGCTTTCTCGGCCTGAGCAAAAGGCTCTCCGGAAACCATATGCCTGCCGAGCCTAAGCCGAAAGGAGGGATTTAGCCCGTCGTGGCGCAGGTCGCTTCAGGACTGCGCTGAGTGGATTTAGCTTTTCTGATTTTTCCTCTCATGCTGATTATTCTGACGCCCGCTCCCGGTGGTCGCTTAAGACGCTAAGGCGCAAAGTTCTTTGCCTTCGCGTCTCTGCGGCTTTGCGTGAGTATTCTTTAATATATCAGTTATATCCCTAACTCAGTTTGAGATAACTCGGGTTCCTAATATTAAGAAAATTGAATGGGTTTGCACGTTGAGAATTAGGTGACGGTGTTTCGCGCCTTTTGTTTAGAGGGTTTGAGCAATGACGATTCATAGATTTATTCAAATTAACTAACCGTTCAAGGAAAACGGGGCGCTGGACACGGAGACACCGAGGAAATATTGCCAGCGCCATCTCCGTTATACTCCGTCGATAACCACTTAGACGACTAATCACTCGGGCTGGGTTACCGGCCCTCATCTGCGTGGATCCGAGTCTATCTGCGGTTGAAAGACCGGGAACAGATAAAGCTGTAGGCCGCATCAGTCGGGCGGCAGAGCCAACCCGACTACTTTTATCCTGCGCTCGGCAGGTCCACTTCGACCTCGACATCTTCGTCGTAATTAACGCCAGGAAGGCCGAAACCGAAGAGCGCGAGGAAGTTATTTTGGTAACCTAAGTAATCGGACTCGGCGTTAAGTGTTTCACTCCTAATGCTAGGCCAGATATCAGCGACCGCTTGCTGCACGTCGGGATCCATCTCCCAGTCGTCGACGCGGATGCGACCGACACTGTCGAGCTGAAGATCGTCGCCGTAAAGACGCTCGTTGAGGAGACGAACCATCTGCTCGATGCAATCTTCGTGCGTACCTTTGGCCTTCATCACCTTGAATAGGATGGAAATGTAGAGCGGCACCACAGGTATGGCGGAACTCGCCTGGGTGACGACGGCTTTATTGACTGCGACATAGGCCGAGCACTTGTGCTTTGCGGTGATGGCCGCAGCAGCGCGTTCGACATCTTTCTTGGCTTGGCCAATGGTGCCGTTGGTGTAAACGGGCCAAGTGATTTCGGGGCCGATGTAGGAATAGGCGACACTCTTGGCACCAGGCGCTAGGACACCGGCTGCGTCGAGGGCATCCATCCAGAGTTCCCAGTCTTCGCCGCCCATCACTTTGACCGTGTGGGCCACCTCTTCTACGCTCGCGGGTTCGATGGTGACCTCACTGACCTCGTCCTTATCTGTGTCGAGGGTGCGGTTGGTGAAAGATTCGCCGATCGGCTTAAGCACCGACCGGTAGGTCTCGCCGGTTTTGGGATCCGTGCGGCGAGGAGATGCGAGGCTGTAGACAACGAGGTCCACTTGGCCGAGGTCGGCCTTTATCGTCTCGATGGTCTGCGCCTTGATCTCGTCGGAAAAGGCGTCGCCGTTAATGCTTTTGGCGTAGAGGCCGGCCTCATGGGCGGCTTTTTCGAAAGCGACGGAGTTATACCAACCCGCGCTGGCGGGCTTACCCTTGATCGAAGGACGCTCGAAGAAGACACCGAGGGTGGCCGCGTCGTGACTGAAAGCGGAGGCTATCCGAGTGGAGAGCCCGTAGCCAGTGGAGCTGCCGATAACGAGAACTTTCTTAGGGCCGCCCACTTTCTTGGCCGCCTGGGCGACGGCAATTTCTTGGCGAACTTTAGCTTCGCAACCTTTGGGGTGTGCGGTGATACAAACAAATCCTCGAATACGTGGCTTAACAATCATAAGTCTATCAGTGAGTGGTTTAGGTAATAAAAAGCACCATGAAAGAGTGGGATTTGCCGACTGGCAACCGGTAATTCATGGATAGCGAGGGTTTGGATACAGCGTGCCGGCGTAGTGCGCGGCTTTAGCAAGCACTCGATACATATTGAACGGGCGGGTCGCAACGGAACCCTAGCTGAAGCTGCGGGCTACGCCCCTACCCTTTACCAATGCCGCTGGCTTCGAAGCCGATCTCGGCGAGGGCTTCGAGGTCGAGGATGTTGCGGCCGTCGAAGAGGAAGGCGGGCAACTGCATTTGCTCGTAGATCTTTTTGTAATCGAGAGCCTTGAATTCGTCCCACTCGGTCAGCACGAGGATGGCGTGGGCGTCCTTGGTCGCTTCCATCGCGGACTCGCAGTAAGTCACGTATTTATTATCAGCGTCGATTTCGAGATCGCGCTGAATCTGGGCGACTTCGACCTTGGGATCGTAGATAGCGATATTGGCCTGTTCTTCGAGGAGGTCTTTGCAAATGTAGATGGCGGCGGACTCGCGGGTGTCGTTGGTGTCCTTCTTGAAGGCAAAACCGAGAACGGCGATCTTCTTATCCGAGACCGTGTTGAACATCGAGGAAATGACACGGCGGCAGAAACGATGCTTCTGATAGTCGTTCATCTCGATGACGCTGTTCCAGTAGGCGGCGACTTCGGGCAAGCCAAAGTGCTCGCAGAGATAGACGAGATTAAGGATGTCTTTCTGGAAGCAGGAACCGCCGAAACCCACGGAGGACTTGAGGAACTTGGGGCCGATGCGGCTATCCGTGCCAATCGCGTGGGCGACTTCGTCGACATTCGCTCCGGTCGCTTCGCAGAGCGCGGAGATGGCGTTGATCGAGGAAATGCGCTGTGCAAGGAAGGCGTTGGCGGTGAGCTTTGAGAGCTCGGACGACCAAAGGTTGGTGGTCAAGACACGCTCGCGAGGCACCCAAGTGGCGTAGACATCGACGAGCTTCTGGATGGCGGCCTTGCCTTCAGGGGTTTGGTCGCCGCCGATGAGGACGCGATCCGGCGCTTCGAGGTCGGCCATGGCGGTTCCCTCGGCGAGGAACTCAGGATTGGAAAGGATCTGAAACTGGCGACCGTTGGAGTTAGACTCGAGGATACGCTTGACTGACTCGGCGGTGCGCACGGGCAAAGTGGATTTTTCCACGACGATCTTATCGTCTTCCGCCACCTCGGCGATCTTGCGAGCGCACTTCTCAATGTAGCGTAGATCGGCAGCGCGGCCTGCACCGACGCCGTAGGTTTTGGTCGGGGTGTTGACGCTGAGAAAGATCATCTCGGCCTCCCGTATGGCGGTATCCACATCGGTGGAGAAAAAGAGGTTGGTCCCACGCGCGCCCTGCACGATCTCGTCCAGACCGGGTTCGTAGACGGGGAGCGTATCGGAATTCCACGCATCGATACGAGCCTGGTTGATATCCACGACGGTCACCGTGTGGTCTTTACACTTGTGAGCGATCATAGCCATAGTGGGGCCACCTACGTATCCAGCGCCTATGCAACAAATATTCATCCTCGCGGTGTTATAGCATCTTCCCAGGCTGACAAGGTAATTTTACCTAACAGGCCACCCACACCCATTCCACAAGACCCATGTCCGGCAATCTCCGACCGTCAGGCGCGATACCCGCCTTCTTGGCATTTGTTAAAGTGCCGCGTAAGGGTCTGGCCAAAACATGCCTAGCGCTTCACATCCGCTGAAAGAAGCCATTACAGGGCTGATTGAACGTGCCGGATAGGCGTCGCTGCATCCAGTCCGGCAGAGAATCACCCGAGAAGCTCCTTGATATCGTCGAGGCTGACTCTGGCGTTGGCAGCTTCGGATTCTTCGAAAAGCTCTTTTAATATTTCGGCTTTCTTGGCTTGAAGTTCAAGGACCTTTTCTTCGACGGTATCGGCGGCAATGAGCTTAATACTGGTGACGACTTTTGTCTGACCGATGCGATGCGCACGGTCGGTCGCTTGGGCTTCTGCGGCGGGGTTCCACCAAGGGTCGTAATGCAAAACAGTGTCAGCCCCCGTCAGGTTAAGGCCGGTGCCTCCGGCTTTGAGCGAGATCAAAAACACGGGGATGCTTTCATCTTCGTTAAACTGGTCGACTAGCGCCTGACGGTTCCTCGTCTTGCCGTCGAGGTAGCAGAATCTATGGCCTTTGCCCTCCAAACGCGCGGCGAGTAATTGCAGTGCGGTGACGAAGCTGGAAAAGACGAGGATGCGACTGCCGGCGTCGAGGCACTCGTCAAGCACTTCGTCAAAGGCGGCGAGTTTGGCACTTTCTTTCTCTGGAAACTGCTCGTCCAGGATGCGGGGATCGACGCAGACTTGTCGAAGGCGGAGTAGTTCCGTGAAGGCAGCAAACTGGACGCGTCCGTTACTGGCCCCGGACATTTCGAGGTTAAAGATGTCGCGGCGGGTTTTTTCGAGAGTATCCTGATAGAAGCGTTGCTGCTTGGAGCCGAGTTCGCAGAAGAAAGTTTTCTCGATCTTCTCGGGCAACTCGGGAGCAACTTCCTTCTTAGTGCGCCGGAGGATGTAGGCGGCGGCACGCTCAGTTTGGCGCTTATTGTGCCAAGCCTTCTCGTCCTGCGAGAGCTGGCCGGCAGGTTTCTGCAAGTAGCCGGGCATAAGGAAGCTGAAAAGAGAGAGAAGATCGTCGAGCGAGTTTTCGACCGGGGTGCCCGTCAGAAGGAAGCGGCCTTCGGCGTGCAGACTGCTTAGGGTCTTGGCGTTTTGGCTACGGCGGTTTTTAATGTGTTGGGCTTCGTCGCCGATCACGATGCACCAGTCCATTGTGCCGAGGAGCTCAGCATCCTGACGGAGGGTACCGTAGGAGGTGATAACTAGATCATACTCCTCCAACACAACGGGCTCCTTGGCCCGCTTCGAGCCGTGGTGCTTGACCGCCTTTAAGTTGGGCGTAAAGCGATTCGCCTCGCGTAGCCAGTTCTCAACCAAGCTGGCCGGGCAGACAACGAGGGCGGGCTTTTTCTCCAGCCTCGATTGTCTGCAAAATCTTTCGTCTGAATGGGGACTTGCAGAAATAGGTGTATCCTGATTGCGGATACACTCAATTAAGGCGAGAGCTTGAAGGGTTTTACCGAGGCCCATTTCATCAGCAAGGATACCACCGAGTTGGTGGCGATAAAGATGCCAGAGCCAGGCCACGCCGATGCGTTGATAGGTGCGGAGGATCGCGTCATATCCCGGGCGAACGGGAGCGGGCTCAAGGGCGCCGACTTCTTTCAGCGCGCGGCTGCGGGACTGCCAGGCCTGGGGTGGTTGCCAGCCTTCACACATTTCGTCGAGCAAGTCCTCGACGTCGCTCAGGTCCTGAGTATCCAGACGTTTCGAAAAGGTAGGCGTGAAGGGCCGGTCAGCCTGACCGCTGACGGCGCGTTCAATTTCGTGAAGTTGCTGGACGGAGTTGCGGTCGAGCAGGATGATCGCCTCACCCTCGGACTCGACATAGTTTTTTCCACTGGCGAGGGCGCGGCGCAGGTCCTTCTCATCGGCTTTCTGACTGAGGCTGATATCGAGAGCGAATTTGCCGCCGTCTTCTTCCACAAGCACTTTGAGGGCTGAGATTTCGACATCGGCGAGTTTGGCCTGAAAGTTTGGGGTGAACTCTGCGCGCCATTCTTCTTTCAGCGCCTTCCAATGGCCGGCCAGGAAATTGAGCGCCTTGTGGCGGTCGCGGAGCCACCACTTACGGTTGCTCGGCTCGAGCATGAAGCCCTCAGCCTTGAGAATAGTACGGAGCGGCTGAACGGAGTCCGTATCGGCAGAGGGCAGACGAATGGCAATGTAGTGAGTCGAGCCGTCAACGACAATACGGTTCGCCGGGTAGCCATCCATCGAATCAGAAACGGCGCTGGCCGCGGGATAATCCCCTGTGCGGGTAGCCCATAATTGAGGGCGCTTGTTCTCGGCAATACGACGGAGGTTGGGCTTCGATTTCTCGCGAAGGCTAATATCTGGGCGAATGCGCCGCTTGGATCGGTCGAGTTCCAGAGCGACGGGTTCAGGGGCTTCCTCCGCTTCCGCTTCGGGATGGGACTCACCGAGGAATTCATAAACGCCGGGAAGCGCGCCCGCGACCCAATCGATTGGGGCGTTCGGTTGTTTGACCCAATAAACGATGGGCTCGTCCCGCAGACAGTCCAGCAAGCTGCGGAGCTGGCTAGCATTGAGCTGTAGCAGGCTGGACAATTTGCCACCACACCAGGACTCAACACGGTGTAGGGCCTCTTTTTGTGCCGGATTGACGGAATAAGCCTTGTTCGGGCTGAGCTTATTAAGTGGTAAAATCTCACGGCCGACAGCGGCGTCGAGCTTGATGACGATACCACCACGCCCGGCGGCGACTTCGAGATTGGGAGGCAGGAAGACGAGCAAGCGCAGCGGCACTGCGTTTTCGGCTAGTCGAATGGAACGGAGCGTCTTGATCGCGGGAACAGTTGGCTCAGGTTCGGATTGGATGGGTGGCGCGGCGGGGGAAACAGGCGGCTCATTGCGAAGAGCTTGATAGTGCATCGCCAGGGCAATGGCGTGGACGCAGACCTTACGCTTTCGACCGTCAGGGCACGTGCAGGTGTTTTCGGCAAAGACCGTGGAACGCAGGTTAAGTTCGGGCGTGTAGATCGCATTGCCACCATTAACGAGCCCCTTAAGTACGGGGCTCTCCCATTCCGCCGACTCGACCGCATGCGACTCGAAAAGTTTCTCAGCCGCCCGATAGAGCACACCGCCGCCCCCTAAATCCAAGAGGAAGCTGCGATCGAAGGTCGGTGCAGGTTTGGGTGGGAGTAACATAAAGCGGTTAATCGGACAAAAATTTGAGGCTGGAGGCAACCCCTCAAAAATATTTCGCGTTTCTTAAATTGCACCAAGGGATGAAGATCTGTTTAATAATGATTATCACTAGCGTCCAGTTAAGGACG
>DLQD01000073.1:7770-8804 GCA_002480015.1 Opitutia bacterium UBA7441 | reverse complement strand
TGGACTGACCCTTTTTGAGTCCCCTAAAAATTACTCCCGGTGGGGTTGGTGCCCTCGGCATCGCTTCGCGACCAGCGAAAGCGCTGTCCCATCTTCGCTACGCTTCGTCAAACCCACTTCGTGGATTCTCACCCCTATCTCGCTTCGCTCGTAAATAGCATTCCTTCGGAATGGTGGGCCCGGTGGGGTTGGTGCCCTCGGCATCGCTTCGCGACCAGCGCAAGCGCTGTCCCATCTTCGCTACGCTTCGTCAAACCCACTTCGTGGGTTCTCACCCCTATCTCGCTTCGCTCGTAAATAGCATTCCTTCGGAATGGTGGGCCCGGTGGGGTTCGAACCCACGACCAAGGGATTATGAGTCCCCTGCTCTAACCGCTGAGCTACAGGCCCGGTAAGGAGAATGGTAGAAAAAGTGTTTTGTGGAGCGCGTCGAACTAAATCGCAGGGGACTTTGTCCCCCAAGGCATTACTGTAAGTAATGGTTGTCGTCGCTTTGCTCCTCGGAACTAACCGCTGAGCTACAGGCCCGGTAAGGAGAATGGTAGAAAAAGTGTTTTGTGGAGCGCGTCGAATGTTTTTGGTTCTTAAAAGATGCCGATCAAGAAAATGGCTGTCCAAACCATCGTCCGCGGCCAGTTGGTCCGGATGAGTCGTTGACGGATAGCTGTGCTGCCGTCGCCCTGGTTGATTTTCTGGTGGAGCGGCACAGAGATGAAAAAAGTGAGTCCCCAGCAGAGGAGCACGAGGCCGAGCACGAGCCAGTCCAGCCAACCGGCGTCCACAGATACCGCGCGCGCAGATAAAGCCAACTGCACCAGCATCAGCGGCATGATGACGAAGGAGACGCGAAAGGTGTAGGCCTTGTGCCAGGCCTGGAGTTGGCTATCCGCGATGCGAAGGAAGCTTGGATAAATGATCAGTTGCACGAGCCAGAGCACGATGCACATCCCAAAATCGACTAAAGTGTGGAGTTCCTGAAAATTCGGCATGGTTTAAGGCTTAAGACTTAGAGAAAATATCAATCTCCTGAAAAA
>DLQD01000073.1:0-7727 GCA_002480015.1 Opitutia bacterium UBA7441 | reverse complement strand
CCACTCCCCACTCTCCACTCCCCACTCTCCTAAAGCTTGCCTTTAGCATGCAGTAGCTCGGCGATCTGGATGGCGTTGAGGGCGGCGCCTTTCCAGAGCTGGTCACCGGTGACCCAGAGGGCGAGGCCGTTTTCGAAGACGCTGTCCTTGCGGATGCGGCCGACGCCGCAGGGCACGACCTCGGAGTAGTTGAGCGGCATCGGGTATTCCGCGTTCGCGGGATTGTCGACAAGCTCGGCTCCCTCGAAGGCCTTGACCGCTTCGCGGGCGGCTTCGACGCTGACTGGCTTTTCAAATTCGGCACTGATGGAAATAGAGTGGGCGCGAAAGACGGGCACGCGCACGCAGGTGCAGGTCACGCGGAGGTCGTCGATCCCCATGATCTTGCGACCTTCGTGGAGCATCTTCATCTCTTCCTTGGTGTAGCCGTCGTCGAGAAACTTATCGACGTGGGGGATGAGGTTGAAGGCGATCTGGTGTGGGTAGACCTCTTTCTTCATTTCACCACCCTCCGCCCAGGCGCGGGCTTGTTGCTCCAGTTCGACGATGCCCCAGGCACCGCTGCCGGAAACAGCTTGATAGGTGGAGGCAATGAAAGACTTTAGTCCGAAAGCCTTGTGCAGCGGGTAGAGGCCCATGAGCGAAATCGCAGTGGAGCAATTGGGATTAGCGAGGATGCCCTTATGGTCGTCGACTGCGTCGGGATTGATCTCGGGAATGACGAGTGGCACATCGGGATCTTGGCGGAAGGCCGAGCTATTATCGATCACGACGCAGCCACGCTCGACCGCTGCCTGCGCAAAGCGCTGCGACTGGTCGCCACCGGCGCTGAAGATGCAGACGTCGAGGCCAGCGAAGCCCTCAGGTGTGGCTTCCTGAATTGTCCATGATTGGTCGCCGAATGACTGGGTCTTGCCCGCTGAACGGGCGGATGCCAGCAAACGAAGTTCCGCAATGGGAAAGTCACGCTCGTGGAGGAGACGAATGATTTCTTGACCGACCGCACCGGTCGCTCCGAGGATACCTACATTATATGCCATTTGATTTTTTAGAGGAAAACGCGCGTGTAAATCAAAGCTGCGCAGCCTTGTCAATCACCCCGACGGATCGACGGCTGATCATTTCGATAGCCGCTCAACAAATGGCTCTCATTGAAAATGACAAGGTCGTCGGGATATTTACGATTTCCACTTCGAAGAACCCGCCCTCCTGCCTGGCGGATTCCTACGGGACACCCAAAGGGCTACACGCCATCGCCGACCGCATAGGGGACAGCGAGGCCGAAGGCATGGTCTTCAAGGGGCGTGTGGCGACGGGGCAACTCTATAGCGAAGTCAGCCCCGAAGATGCGGCTCGGAATTTGATTACCAGTCGCATCCTTCGCCTACGCGGACTCGAAACTGGCAAGAATAGCGGCGCGGGCTGCGACTCTTATGCACGCTACATCTACATTCACGGCACCAACCACGAGGACCGGATCGGCCAGCCCTTCAGCGGCGGCTGCGTGGAGATGCTGAATCGGGAGGTGATCACACTTTTCGATCGCATCAAAGAGGGAGATTTGGTTTGGATTGGCGAATGACCCGTGAACACTACGATTGCGAAAACTGTGGCGCCTGCTGCCGCTGCTTCCCGATTTTCGCGAGTGAGGCGGACGCGGCGCGCGCACCCGCCATCCGGCAAGAAGGCCGTCAGCTGGAGCCGCATCTCGCGACCGTGGACAAGGCCTACCAGCTACATCCCCTGCCCTTCCTCGAAAGCTGCGCGTTCTTGAAAGAAGACCAGCTCTGCCGGATCTATGCGACCCGCCCCGAAGTCTGCCGGCGCTTTGAAGCAGGCAGCAAGCAGTGTCAAGAAGCGCGAGCGCGGGTGGGGATAGGTAGCGTCCCCTCGTAAGGCTCGCTGCCTTGGTCAAGCTCAGGCCGGGAAAGCGTTGCGCGACGGGTGTAATCAGATTTGTTGTCAGAAACAGAACACGGGGATATGTAGCCACGCGACGCTAGTCGTGTCGACGTAGGGACAGCCAAGGCAATGGTACATCGACCTCGCTGGCGCGAGTTCGCTACAAAGGGCGCAGTGACAACTTTTCCGATTACACCCTTGCGCGACGAAAAAGGGCGGGCGTTACCGCCCGGAACCCGCATCTCGCTAAATATGGATCGCCTCCCCGAAGACGGAGGCGGCGGCTTCCATCACGGCCTCACTGAGTGTGGGGTGCGCGTGGATGGTGTTGTGGATATCTTCCGCGGTCGCTTCGAGCTTCATGCCGAGGCCGTATTCGGCGATCATCTCGGTGGCGTCGGAGCCAACGATATGTGCGCCGAGGATCTCTCCGTATTTTGGATCGACGAGCATTTTGACGAAGCCCTCCGGTTGGTTGGAGGCCACGGCCTTGCCTGAGGCTTGGAAGGGAAACTTGCCGACCTTGTAGTCGATACCCTCTTCCTTCAGCGTCTTTTCAGTCTTACCGATAGAAGCGACTTGCGGCAGGCAATAAGTGCAGCCGGGAACGTTTTTGACCCGCTCGGGTTTACCGTGGCCAAACATCCCATTGACTGCCTGGATGGCTTCGAATGTGGCGACGTGGGCGAGCCAGGGCGGGCCAATGATATCCCCGGCAGCGAAGATTCCCTTGGTAGAAGATTCGTAATAGTCGTCCACCTTGATGTAGCCGCGGTCAAGCTCGAGCTTCACACGAGGGGACAGGAGCCCCTCGGTATTGGCCACAACGCCGATGGCGAGGAGGATGGAATCCGCGGTGATGCTCTCGACCTCGTCGCCCTTGACGAGATCCATCTTCACGCTCTTGGCGTTGACCTTGATGTTCTGGACAGCGGTGGAGACGCGGCAGTCGATACCGCTCTGCTTGAAGGAGCGTTCGACAACGGCAGCCGTCTCGTGGTCTTCGACGGGGAGGATCTGATCGAGCATTTCGACGAGAGTCACCTTGGTGCCGAAGGCGTTAAGGAAATAAGCGAACTCTGCGCCGATCGCGCCTGCTCCGACGATAACGATGGACTTAGGCTGCTGCTTCATCTCCAGCGCTTGGCGGGAGGTCATGACGCGCTCGCCGTCGACTTCGAGATCCGGCAAGCGGCGGGGCTTGCAGCCAGTCGCGATCAGGGTCTTCTCGGTGGAGAGGATCTTGCCCTTGTCCTTGCCAGCGGTGATCTCGACCATGCCGGGCACGTTAACCGTGCCGGTGCCGATAATGTGGTCGACCTTGTTTTTCTTAAAGAGGAAGCCGATGCCCTTGGCCATCGTGTCGGCCACGTTGCGGGAGCGCCCGATGATTTTCGTAAAATCGTAATCAAGCCCTTTGACGGTGATGCCGAGGTCTTCGCTATGCTGGAGCTTATTGTAGAGCTCCGCGCTCTTAAGAAGCGCTTTGGACGGGATACAACCCCAGTTCAAGCAAGTGCCTCCGGGGCGCTCTTGCTCTACGCAGGCGACTTTTTTACCAAGTTGGCCGGCGCGAATGGCTGCGGCGTAGCCCGCAGGGCCACCGCCAATGACGACGAGATCGTATTTTGTGCTGGAAGACATATGCCGAACTAAAAGCTACAAGTTGGGCAGAGAGTCAAGCGCACACCCTATGCGCCACAAACGAAAGATAAATAATGAATAATAATTCGTGAATTATTTATTATATATAAAAAGTAACCGTTTGACTCGTGTCACATCGATTTGAATGAGACTGAGTCGAGTGCCCGTCGAGTTCGCTACGCAAGCCCGTGGACCTCGCTGGCAAGCCCCTCGACCTCGCTGGCGCGAGTTCGCTGCAAAGCCCGTGGACCTCGCTGGCGCGAGTTCGCTACGAGTGCCCATGGACTACGAATAGAAGATTTGTCCTCCATCATTCGCCACTCGTCCTCCGCGATTCAAATATCAATCACATCGTCGTCTTTGAGTGGCTTGTGACTTTTCGGGCGGGACTGCGCGTTGGACGATGTGCCGCCGCTATGAGTCGTGCGGACCTGAACACGAGTTGTACCGAAGAGCAGATTGGCCGCAGCACCGGTCAAGCTGACCACGAAGGCGCCCGCGAGGGCGTAGCCGAAGCTATCCACGGCGAAGCCATCGACGAGCTTGCCGACGAGCAGGAAGAGCAGCGCATTGATCAGCCAGATTCCGAGCCCGAAAGTCAGGATAATGAAAGGTAGCGCAAAGAGCATGAGCAATGGCTTGAGAAAGACATTGCACAGACTCAGCAATAGCACGGCCACAATCAGAGCCCCCGTATCCGAATAGCGAATACCAGCGAACACATTAGAGGCGATCAGCACGCCCAGCGCGATCAGCAGCCAGCTTTTGAAAATTTGTTTGAATTGCATAATTTAAGATTTTTCGGATTTGAGCTTTTTCAGCTGCGCCATGCGTTGCGCGGTTGCAGCTTCTGCGCCAGCTTGCCCTGGCTGGTAGAATTCAATGGGCTCCAGCATGTATTCCTGCCCCGATATTCCCTGCGGATAGTCGTGGCTATAGCGGTAGTCCGCACCATGCCCGAGGGCTTTATTTGTTTTTGTATGAGCGTCGCGAAGCCAGAGCGGTACGGCTTGCACGGGCTGCTCGCGGAGACTTTTCTTCACGGCAGCCATGGCACGTGTGACAGAATTACTCTTCGGTGAGGTCGCCAAATAGAGGACGGCGTGAGCGATGGCGTACTCGCACTCCGGCAGGCCGACCTTCTCACAGGCCTCGAAAGCAGCCACGGCGACGGTCAACGCGTGGGAATTAGCCAGACCGACGTCCTCTGAGGCGAGGATCGTCAGACGGCGGGCGATGTAGCGGGGATCTTCGCCCCCTTCGAGCATCTTAAAGGTCCAGTAGAGCGCTGCGTCGGGGTCGGAGCCACGTATGCTCTTGATCATGGCGGAGGCGTGGTCGTAGTGCTCGTCCTCGTCGCGATCATAGCGGATCTGGCGCTCGCGTGCGAAGACCTCGACGGTGTCTACATCGAGATGCGCACCCACCGGCTGACTGAGGACGAGTGTCTCCAGGGCGTTGAGCGCACGGCGGAGATCGCCTCCTGAAAAATCAGCGACCGCGCGAAAGACCGGCTCATCAGCGGTGCAGCGGTGGCTCCCGAGACCGCGTTCGGTATCAGCCAAGGCGCGGGCAAGGAGGCCGGTGATGGCGTCCGTATGGACTGGCTCCAGGCGGAAGAGATGGCTACGGCTCAGCAGCGGCGGGTTGACGTAGAAGCCAGGGTTGTGGGTAGTGGCACCAATCAGGCGAATATTGCCCGCTTCCACATCAGGCAGGAGGAGATCCTGCTGTGATTTATTGAAGCGGTGGATCTCGTCGATAAACAGAATGGTGTTCTTATCCGCCTCGTAGCGAGCGAGGCGGAGTATGTCCCGCAACTCGGCCACGTTGGAAAGCACGGCATTGATCCGCACACATTTGCTCTGAGTCTCCGCTGCAATGACCTCGGACAGGGAGGTCTTTCCGCAACCGGGCGGGCCGTAGAAAATGAGGCTGCCGAAGTTGTCCGTCTGAATAAGTCGAGGCAGCAGGCAACCTTCGCCCACGATGTGGTCTTGCCCGACAACCTCCTCGAGGCTGCGCGGACGCATGCGCACGGCCAGCGGGCGGTGCGCCGCGGTGTTGCCGCCACGATCGCTCTCCGCGAAGATTTCGGCCTGATTTCCATCGGTAGACATAGGGCAAGCTTCGTTTCTGAGTTGGAGCCTTGCAAGTGCGAACAAATCAAAGCAGGTCTGTAGGCAATGATCCCATGTTAAACCGCTCGCATATGCCGACCCGAGCACCTGCGCTTTATCTGCTCCTGGTCTTGATCGCAGGGCTCTGTGCGGCTCGCGCAGTGACGGCGCCAATTGGTCTGGCTCTGGCCATAGCACTGCTGCTGGCTGCCTTAAGTTGGCGGCTCTCGCGTCCGCGTGACGGGCTCTGGCTCCTGAGCTTTCTGGCGGCGGGCGCCCTCGCTTTCTGGGCCTATGGCAGCCTGCGATTGCCGCGCCAGCCGGAGACCACGCAACTCGAGCGTCCCATCCGCGAGGCAAGACTGCACTTCGAGGTGGAGCGCGTCATGCAAGCACACAACGATTACAGTAAAGCCACCGGCATCGCCCGGGTCATCGAAGCCACACCCACCAGCCGATTGAAATCCGGCGACCGCATCTTTTTCCGATTGAAACTGCCCGATGCCGAAGCCTTTAACGTGCTTCGCGGTAGTGAATACCAAGCCACCGGCCTGCTCAAACCAATCCCGCACAATGTAGACCCCGATGGCTTCGAGGGCTATTTAAAAGATACGGGCATCCATTATCAATTCGAGCGCACCAGTGCGCTCGAGCAGCTGCGCCTCCCCTCGCGCTTTGACCGCTTCTGCCAGCGAATGAACGAGCGCTTCCAGAGCCACCTCCGTTTGGGAGCGCCGGAGGATGGTTCGCTCGAGAGCATTTACATCGCCATGCTACTCGGGCAAAAAACGGAGCTGAGCGAGGCGCAGACCGAGCGCTTCCGGATGACGGGGACGATGCACTTTTTCGCGATCAGTGGCCTGCACATCGGGGTGATCGCGACAGTCATGGCACAATTCCTCATTCTTGTCCGGGTGCCGCGCAAACTGAGCCCCTTTATCGGACTGCCCCTGCTCTACCTGTATGTAGAGATCACGGGCGCGTCGCCTTCAGCGGTGCGTGCCTTCCTCATGGCGCTGTTTTTCTGGGCGAGTTTTGCCTTTACGCGGCAGCGTTCACCACTGGCAGCCTTGGCTGCTTCGGCCGTAGGTGTGCTCATTTTCAAACCCGACCAACTATGGAGCCTTGGATTTCAACTGTCCTATACGGTGGTGCTCAGCATCCTACTGCTCGGCCTCCCCCTCTATACAGCCGCCTCCGCGCGACTGGCACCCTTCCGCTATCTGCCCAAAGCCAATTGGGCAGCCTCGCAGCATTTCTATGCCTGGTTGCAAGATACCCTGCTCTTGCTGCTGGCGATCAGCTTGTCGGCATGGCTGGCCAGTGCGCTACTCAGCGCGGCCTTCTTTGGCTACCTCTCGCCGGGGGCCGTTTTCCTGAACATGGCATTGGTCAATCTCGCCGCGCTCGCCATTAGCGCGGGGGTGATCTCGCTCTCGGTCGCCACCCTCGGCCTGGAGAGTGTCGCCGGGTTCATCAATCACGCAGCCTGGATGAGCATCCATGCCATGGATAGCCTCGTGGCTTGGAGCGCAGCGCTACCCGGCATGATGATCCATTGCGAGGGCTTTCCCCAATGGATCGCCTACGCCGGACTAGGCATGTATTTCGCGCTGCTCTTTTGGCTGCAGCGGATTGGCCGTTTCGGACGCGGCTACCTCTGGGTGCTGCCGCCGGGCGTCATTGTGGCGGGGCTGCTCTATGGCCTGGCACAGAGATGACATCAAAAAGCCCCGACCATTCGGTCGAGGCTTTTGAAAGGGTTTGTAACGGTTTGGCTCGGTCGCGCGACTAGCGGCGGCGGCTGAACTTGTTTTGGAACTTCTCGACGCGGCCGGCGGTATCAACGAAGCGCTTCTCGCCGGTAAAGGCAGGGTGTGAATCGGCGGTGATATCGCAGATCACGACTTGGTGATCAACGCCGTCGATGGTTTCCGTCTTGCCGCCACGCATGGTAGAGCGAGTCAGGAACTTGTGACCAGTGGAGACGTCGACAAAAGCGACAGGATTGAGCTTAGGATGGAGATCCGCTTTCACAGTGATATGCCTTCTAATAAAGTT
>DLQD01000006.1 GCA_002480015.1 Opitutia bacterium UBA7441 | reverse complement strand
CTATTTAAGCGCAATGATTGAGCGCGGTCTGTCGGTCGACGAGGCTGCCGAGCAAATACGTTTCAGCTTCGCGATCGGTCCAAACTTCTTTATGGAGATCGCCAAGATTCGCGCGGCACGTGTGCTTTGGGCGCAAGTGGTCCAAGCCTTCGGCGGCAACGCGGAATCGCAAAAGATCAAAATGCACGCCCGCACTGGCCTCTATAATAAGACGCAGCAAGATCCCTACGTAAACATGCTGCGCACCACGACCGAGGCTTTGAGTGCCGCCATTGCGGGCGTCGATAGCATGTGCGTTGGCAACTTCGACGAAGCGTCTCGCGTCCCCGACACCTTTAGTCGCCGGATCTCCCGCAACACCCAGATCATTCTACAGGAAGAGTGTGAACTCACTGCGGTTGTCGATCCCGCAGGTGGCTCTTGGGCAGTCGAATGGTTGACGAATGAGGTCTGCGAAAAATCCTGGGACTTTTTCAAAACAATCGAAGCGAAAGGCGGTATCGCCAACGCGCTTGCCAGTGGCTTTATCCAGAAAACGGTCGAAAAGACGGCCGCTGGTAACAGTCAGCTGCTCGCTTCGCGCCGCAGCAGCTTGGTCGGTACGAACGTTTATCCAAATCTTGAAGAAAAACCACTGGAAGAGCATGTCCCCGACTATGCGAAAATCCGAGAGCTGCGCGCCCACGCTATCGCATCTGCACGCATGGAGCTAGATGAAGCCAGTGACGCGCGCGTTATGGAAGCACTCGCTACGATTGTTGACGCTTCCAGCGATGCGCTCGTTCCTGCGCTGATCGAAGCGCTCGAAGCTGGTGCGACCATCGGCGAAGTCAGCAAAACGATCCGCGCTCAAGCTAAACCCGAAGCGCCGATCCAGCCGCTGGCTTCCAGACGTCTGGCCACGGACTACGAAGCGATGCGCAAGGCATCCGCACGCTTCGCCGCGGAAACCGGTCGGGCTCCGGCCATCTTCCTAACAAACTTAGGCCCTCTTCGCCGACACAAGGCGCGCGCCGACTTCACTAAGGGCTTTTTCGAAACCGGCGGCTTCGAAGTTATTTCGCCTGCAGGTTTCGAAAACCCAAAAGACGCGGTGGTCGCGCTCACCGAATCCGGAGCCGGCATCACAGTGGTTTGCGGCACCGACGACGACTACGTCGGAAGTTTCGCCGACTACGCCCGGGCGATTAAGACTGCCCTGCCCGAGATGCAGATCATTCTCGCCGGAGACCCTGGGGATAACGAGAACGCCTACCGCGAAGCTGGGATGGACGATTCTATCTTCATCAAGTCAAACAATTACGAATTGAACCGACGCTACCTCACTGGTCTAGGCGTCCTGTAGTCGAAGTCTCCATAGATCCAGTCTATTCATCCGTCATCCACACCATGAAACCAGATTTCACCAAGATTAACTACGAGGCGCCCAAGCCCGTCGCCACCCGTGAAGAATGGGCTGCACGGGTCAAAGCCGAAACCGGCAAGTCCGTCAAAGAACTTGTCACCGAAACCATGGAGCAGATCGACGTCGATCCGCTCTATGGCAAAGAGGCCTATGCGCCTATGGAGCACCTCGACTATACCGCGGGGGTCGCCCCCTTCCTCCGAGGCCCCTATGCTACCATGTATGCCTTCCGCCCTTGGACAGTGCGGCAATATGCCGGCTTTTCCACCGCCGAAGAGTCCAACGCTTTTTATCGCCGCAACATAGCGGCCGGGCAGCAGGGGCTGTCCGTTGCCTTCGACCTCGCCACCCACCGCGGGTATGACTCCGATCACCCGCGCGTCGTCGGCGACGTGGGTAAAGCTGGCGTGGCCATCGATTCGATCCTCGATATGAATGTGCTCTTTGACCAAATCGATCTGAGCAAGGTCTCTGTCTCCATGACGATGAACGGCGCCGTCCTTCCTGTGCTCGCCTTCTACATCCTCGCAGGGCTCGAACAAGGCTGTAAGCTGGAGGAACTGGCGGGCACCATCCAGAACGACATCCTGAAAGAGTTCATGGTGCGTAATACCTATATCTACCCGCCCACGCCCTCAATGCGGATCATCGGCGACATCTTCGAATATACTTCGCAGAAGATGCCTAAGTTCAACTCGATCTCCATCTCTGGCTACCACATGCAGGAAGCAGGTGCCACAGCCGACCTCGAGATTGGCTATACCCTTGCAGATGGTCTGGAATACCTCCGCACCGGCACAGAAAACGGCCTCAACATCGATGCCTTTGCGCCGCGCCTCTCCTTCTTCTGGGCGATCGGTAAAAACTACTTCATGGAGATCGCCAAAATGCGCGCCGCGCGCTGCCTCTGGGCGAAACTCGTCCAGCAGTTCGATCCGAAGAATCCGAAGTCACTCGCACTCCGCACCCACTCACAGACTTCGGGTTGGTCGCTGACCGAGCAAGACCCGTTTAATAACGTGACGCGGACCTGCATCGAAGCCATGGCTGCTGCGTGTGGACATACCCAGTCGCTCCACACCAACGCACTCGACGAGGCCATCGCCTTGCCGACCGACTTCTCCGCCCGTATCGCACGGAACACACAACTCTTCCTCCAGGAAGAAACGGGCATGACGCGCTTCATCGACCCATGGGGCGGCAGTTACTATGTCGAAGCGCTCACCCACGAAATCATGCACAAAGCCTGGGCGCACATCCAGGAGTGTGAGCAATACGGAGGTATGACCAAAGCGATTGAAGAAGGTATTCCAAAGCTACGTATCGAAGAAGCCGCCGCCCGTCGCCAAGCTCGGATCGACTCCGGCAAGGAGACCATCGTCGGCCTCAATAAATACCGCCTCGAAAAAGAAGATCCCCTTGAGATCCTCGATATCGACAACACAGCCGTGCGTCTCTCTCAAATCGAGCGCCTCAAGAAGCTCAAAGCCGAACGCGATAACGACGCCTGCCAAAACGCACTCAATGCCATCACCCATTGCATGGAAATAGGCGAAGGCAACGTGCTTGAACTCGCTGTCGAAGCCGCCCGCTGCCGCGCCTCGCTTGGGGAAATTTCCGACGCCGTCGAAAAAGTCGTCGGTCGCTACAAAGCAAAAATTCGCTCGATCAGCGGCGTCTATGCGAAAGAATTCGGCAACAACCCAACTATGGAAGACGTCAAAGAACTCATTGAACAATTCGAAACTGAAGAAGGTCGCCGCCCGCGTATTATGATCGCCAAGATGGGACAAGACGGCCACGACCGCGGCGCCAAGGTCGTCGCTACTGGCTACGCTGATCTTGGCTTTGACGTGGACATCGGCCCCCTCTTTCAGACACCCGAGGAGGCGGCCCGTCAAGCTGTAGAAAACGACTGCCACATCGTGGCCATGTCCTCCCTCGCCGCCGGACATAAGACGCTCCTCCCCGCGCTCATCGAAGAGCTGGGTCAGCTCGGCCGCTCCGACATCATGGTCGTCTGCGGTGGCGTCATCCCAGCACAGGATTACGATTACCTCTACGAAAAAGGCGCCAAAGCCATCTTCGGCCCCGGCACCGTCATCCCCGACTCCGCCAAGAAAATGCTCAAGCTTCTCCTCGCGCAATAAAAGGCAGTCTTCATACTACTTCTAAAAAAGTTGCCCTGCGAAGACAGGCTACGATGGCTGGATCCGATAAATAAAAGGACCCTCGCGCGGCATGCACGAGGGTCTATTTATAAGGCTGATTTAAAGACTTAGGCTAAGTCGAAGCGGTCAGCGGCCATGACCTTTGCCCATGCAGCCACGAAGTCTTGGACGAACTTTTCTTTGTTGTCGTCTTGTGCATAGACTTCGGCGTAGGCACGGAGGATCGAATTCGAACCGAAAACGAGGTCGACGCGTGTCGCCGTCCAATTGGTTGCGCCGCTCTTGCGATCACGGATTTCGTAGCCGTTTTCACAGACTGGATTCCAAGTGTAGCTCATGTCGGTGAGATTGACGAAGAAATCGTTGGTCAAAGCACCCACTTGCTCGGTGAACACACCGAAAGGCGTGCCGCCGTAGTTCGTACCCAGGACTCGCATACCGCCGATGAGAACTGTCATTTCCACCGCGGTTAGCCCGAGCAGTTGTGCACGATCCAGAAGCAGTTCTTCAGGCTTTACTGCGAAGGCTTTCTGTTGGTAGTTACGGAAACCGTCTGCGACGGGCTCCAAGGCTTCGAAGGACTCGCCATCGGTCTGCTCGGCAGACGCATCACCCCGACCGGGAGCGAAAGGCACTTCGACCTCGCAACCCGCGGCACGGGCGGCTTGCTCAATGCCGACATTGCCGGCCAGTACGATGATGTCCGCGATACTCGAACCGGACTCCTTCGCGATGGGAACCAGCACACTCAGCACTTTATTGAGGCGCTCCGGCTCGTTAGCTGCCCAATTTTTCATGGGTGCCAGACGGATGCGTGCTCCGTTGGCGCCGCCGCGGAGGTCGGAGCCACGGAAGGTCCTGGCACTGTCCCAGGCAGTGCTTACCATGTCACCGATGCTGAGACCGCATGCGGCGATCTTCGACTTGAGCGCGGTGACATCGTAATCTGTCGAACCAGCGGGGACAGTATCCTGCCAGATTAGATCTTCATCGGGAACATCAGGTCCAATGTAGCGCACCTTGGGTCCCATATCGCGGTGGGTGAGTTTAAACCATGCACGGGCAAAGCAATCCTCGAAATAAGCCTGATCCTTGGCGAAGCGCTCGATGATTTCTCTGTAGGTCGGATCCATTTTCATGGCCATGTCGGCATCCGTCATCATCGGCATGTAGCGGATGGAGGGATCCTCGACGTCGATGGGCTTATCCTCTTCGGCAATATCGACCGGTTGCCATTGTTTCGCACCGGCTGGGCTCTCAGTCAGCTCCCAATCATGGTTGAGCAGCATCTTGAAATAGCCGTCATCAAACTTGGTCGGCTCAGTCGTCCAAGCACCTTCGAGGCCGCTGGTCACGGTATCACGACCAATGCCACGGGTTTTGTGATTGTTCCAGCCGAGACCTTGTTCGTGCAGTTCGGCCGCTTCTGGCTCTGGACCCAGGTTTTCGGCACGGCCATTGCCATGGCACTTGCCCACGGTGTGGCCACCAGCGGTGAGGGCAGCCGTCTCTTCATCGTTCATGGCCATTCGGGCAAAGGTCTCCCTGACGTGGGCGGCGGTTTTGAGCGGGTCAGGCTTGCCGTTGACGCCCTCCGGATTGACGTAGATGAGCCCCATCTGCACAGCCGCGAGCGGGTTATCCATTGTCTCAGGCTTTTCCACATCGCCATAACGCATATCACTGGGGGCAAGCCACTCCTGCTCGGCACCCCAATACGTATCTTTTTCCGGGTGCCAAATATCGGCACGACCGTAGCCAAAGCCAAAGGTTTTCAGACCCATCGACTCATAGGCCATGTTACCGGCTAGAATCATCAGGTCAGCCCAACTGATCTTGCTACCATACTTTTTTTTGATCGGCCAGAGTAGGCGTCGGGCTTTATCGAGATTGCCATTGTCCGGCCAGGAATTGAGCGGAGCAAAGCGAAGATTGCCCGTGCCGGCTCCACCGCGGCCGTCGCCTTGGCGATAGGATCCCGCCGCGTGCCAGGCCATCCGAATCATGAGGCCGCCGTAGTGCCCCCAGTCGGCGGGCCACCAGTCCTGGCTTTCGGTCATGAGCGCCTTAAGGTCTTTTTTGACCGCGTCGTAATCGAGTGTTTTAACCGCTTCCCTATAGTCGAAATCCTCCCCCATCGGGTTCGTCTTTGAATCGTGCTGGTGCAGGATATCCAAATTGAGCGACTTCGGCCACCAATGCATGGGCTTGTTTTCGGCAGAAGTATTACTGCCATGCATGACTGGACATTGCCCGGTCGAGCTGTTT
This sequence comes from Opitutia bacterium UBA7441, assembly GCA_002480015.1. Classification (GTDB taxonomy): domain Bacteria; phylum Verrucomicrobiota; class Verrucomicrobiia; order Opitutales; family Coraliomargaritaceae; genus Thalassobacterium. Next base: position 3,672 of record DLQD01000006.1, on the reverse strand, counting down.
TGTCCGTGGGGTACAGGGCATTTTCCGCCAGCCGTGTTCGTTTCGTTCGTATCGTATGCGTCCATATTATTTTGTGTATTCTAGGTTTTAGTTGGGAGTGCAATCGGGGCATGTGCCCCAGTAAATAACTTCAGCCTCGTCAATGAAGTAGCCATGATCATCGACTGGATGGAGACAGGGAGCTGTGCCCTTTGCACAGTCCACATCACACATCGAGCCGCATTGGCGACAGATCAAGTGGTGATGGTTGTCCACTCTAGTCTCATATCGAGCCGATGATCCCGCAGGCTCAAAACGACGGACAATACGATGCACACGCATCGTCTGTAGAGCATCGTAGACGGCTTGCCGCGAGACGGCGCCAATCTCATGCCTGACTTGTTCACAAATCTGATCGGCCGTCGCATGATGCAAGTGTACAACCGCCCGATAGACCGCCAAGCGCTGGGCTGTGACGCTGAGCCCGACTGCTCTGAGCATATCTGAGGCATCGCTAACGGAGGTTGGAGTCATATAAAAACAAGAGACGACTAATCTGGACTCTGTCAATATATTGATGCGTTAAACACTGACTAAAATCAAGGAGGTCTTCATTCCCTCCAGATCAATACTTGTACCAACTTGGCTTGGCAGGAGGCTGCAGTCCCTGAGCTTCGTAAGCGGTTTTGAAGTGCATCTTAGCGAAGTTTTTAAGAGCATCCGCGCCCTTCTCTTCGACGATTTTCTTGGCTTGCGCCAGGACTCGGCCGCTCGCGCCTTTGACCAGCGCCTCGCCCACTTCGTCAGAGAGCCGCTTCATCTCGCGGACATAAACGGCGCGGGCGATGATGGACGCGGCGGCGACGACCGGGTCCGACTCCGCCTTAGTGCGACTCACTAGCTTGAAGTCCTTGCGCTCTCTAACATATGCATCGACCAGCTTCTGTTTGGTGAATTGGTCCAGCAGGCCCCACGGCGCGGGACGCTCGTCGAGCGCTTGCGTGAGCGACTTGCCATGATACCAGGCGAGCAGCTTGTTGAGGTTGCGGTCAAATTTGTTGTAGAGCTCATTGTATTTGGGCATCCGGGCGAAGGCGGTTTTGATGACGACGCCTTTGGTTTTGCGGATCTCCTTGTCGAGTTTAAGGATGCTGCCGTCGGTCAGCTTCTTACTGTCCGCCACGCCGAGCTCGAGCCAATGGCGCACCATATCGCCGTCGGCTACCACGCAGGCGGTGACCAAAGGCCCGAAGAGGTCGCCTTTTCCGCTCTCATCACAACCGGCGTGGAGCGTGAACCACTCGGGATTATGCACCTCGTCGTAGCCGAGCTTGGCCTCGCCAGTGATCTCGGCTTCGAGGATATCGCGAACGAAGTCTTCAGTATTTTTACCGGAGACGACCAGCTTGCCACTTTGATAGCCGACTACGTTGACTTTTTCCCCTTTGAACGCAAAGAGCGAATAGGCGACGTCGTAGTGCAACCAAGCACCCGAACCATCCTCTTCCAAGCGCTCCGCGAGCTTGTCCATCTGAGCATCATCGAGCTTGATGGTGTAGATCATCTTTTTCTTGGGACCTTCGTCTTCAGGAATCTTGGATTTCTTTTTTGGCATGTGCGTGAGATCAGAGCGTTTAACTTAGCCGCGACTTTCCAAGATAAAATCTTCCGCGCCAACTCCAATCTTGCCATTTTATGGCACAAGGAAAGCCTTTGCAGATGTCGAAACGATTTATAGTCATCATGGCGGGCGGACGAGGCGAGCGTTTTTGGCCCGAAAGCCGTATCGCACGCCCGAAGCAACTCCTACCGATCGTAGGGGAAAAGGCAATGCTGGCCCAAACGATCGAGCGTCTGGCCGGACTGGTTTCACCTAGGGACATATTTATTATCACAAATATCGAGCAGCGCGAGGCCGTGCTGGAGGTCTGCCCCGAACTGGATCCTGCTAAAGTCATCGGCGAGCCAATCGGGCGCGATACGGCCGCCGCCGTCGGACTGGCCACAATACTTGTGACGCGTGAAGATCCGGAGGCTAGCTTCGCGATGCTTCCTGCAGACGCGGTGATCCACGATGCGGAGGGTTTATGCGCTACTTTAGAGAGCGCCTTCGCCGTCGCCGAGGCGCAGCCTGTGCTCGCGACGATTGGCATTACTGCCAGCTTCCCCGCAACCGGCTACGGTTATATCCAACAGGGAGACTCCATGGGGGAATACGCCGGGCGCGAGGTCTATCAGGTTAAACGCTTTGTGGAGAAACCCGACCAAGCCACTGCCGAGACCTACCTAGAGGCGGGCGATTACTTTTGGAACGCCGGTATGTTTATCTGGTCGGCACCCGCCATCGTAGCCGAACTTGAAAAGAACACTCCTAGCCTCTGGCAAGCCTTACAAGCCATCGACGCAGGGCTCGCCGCGGGCCAAACCGTCGATCATCTGCTGGCAGAGCACTACCCTCATCTCGAGAAAATCTCGATCGACTACGCGATCATCGAAAAGGCGTCCAACGTGGCTATGCTTGAGTCTGGCTTCGATTGGGATGATGTCGGCGAATGGCCCGCTGTCGCACGGCACTATCCGGCGGATGCGCAGGGCAATGTCATCCGCGGACGTGCCGAGCTGGCCGATGCGACGAACAATATCATTTATTCCCGCGACGACGAACACCTGGTCGCCCTTCTTGGAGTGAAGGATCTCATCGTAGTCAAAACTGCTGACGCCACCCTCGTCTGCCACAAAGAGAAAGCACAATCGATCAAAGCGCTGGTCAACCAAATCGGCGCGAAGGAAGCTTATAAACGATTAATTTAAGGATGAACTACCTGGGCATCGATTGGGGCGAAAAACGCATCGGACTCGCTTTCGCAAATGAGTTGGGCATCGCGCTACCCTTGCCCGCCGCGGTCGCCGCATCGAAAAAAGAGCGCATGCGCCATATCGAGTCGATGATTCAGCAGCGCCGGGCGCAGGCACTCGTCGTCGGATATCCACTCAATATGGATGGCAGCGTGGGCTTCAAGGCGAAGGAGGTGGACGACTTTATCGAAGAGCTGGAAAAACGCTTCCGGCTCGCCATCCACAGGGTCGACGAACGCCTCACCAGCCACTCGGTCGAGCAAGGTCTTAAAGGGCAGAAGAAAAAGCCCAGCCGCCAGAGCGGCGAGATCGATTCCCGCGCCGCCGCGATGATCCTGCAGGACTTCATTGAAGAGAAACAACTCAACGGCTAGGTCCCGAGTTCAAGATTTGAAAAATTGTGAAAGAATAGGGTTGAACTTCATGAAAGGCGGGCTTTTCTGCATGGTTTGTTATGGAGAAGTTGCTGACGAAGCGCGACAGCGCGGAGATGGCTAATTCACAACGTGAATTTGTCCCGAAGGGATGAACGAGCGGGTGCCCCTTGCGGCAGCGAGTGAACAATGGCCGAAAAGGCCACTTCCCCACCGAAAAAGGTTGAGTTTAACCACACGACCGCATTTACAGTTTTAAATGGTATGGAGAAGTGGCTGAGTGGCCGAAAGCGCTTCTTTGCTAAAGAAGTGAACCTCAAAAGGGTTCCGCGGGTTCGAATCCCGCCTTCTCCGCCATTCGACGCGCTTCGCTTGCTCATGGCAGGCCAAAAGAGTTGAAAATTAAGACGAGCTATGGAATTTCCCAAAGACTTAAAGCGCGTCGAATGCCCTGAGCCTGTCG
>DLQD01000103.1 GCA_002480015.1 Opitutia bacterium UBA7441 | reverse complement strand
CGCGACAGAGCGCGTCCCTCCGAAAGGAGATAGAGCTTCACCCGGAGGGACGACCTCCGTGTCGTCCGTGCCTGGCGTGCGCCGTTCGGATTCCGAGATCGGCCCGCACAAAAAATCCCGCTTCTTGCGAAGCGGGATTAGAAAGTGTTTTGGGAGGATCGCCAGTCTTGAACTTAAGCGACGGCTTCTTCGACTACGTTAATCTTGCGGTGGGTTTTATCAAAAGCCACACGACCATCCTTCAGGGCGAAGAGAGTATGGTCGCGACCCATGCCGACGTTGGCGCCGGGGTGGAAGCGTGTGCCACGCTGACGGATAATGATGTTACCTGCTACGACGACTTCGCCGCCGAATTTTTTAACGCCGAGGCGCTTTGCGTTGCTGTCGCGTCCGTTGCGTGAAGTTCCTTGTCCTTTTTTATGTGACATCGTTCAGTATCTCCTAGTACTTGAGGTTATCCGTTGATGGATTCGATTTTGATAACAGAAAGGTGCTGGCGGTGACCGCGGCGCTTCTTGTAGCCTTGACGACGCTTCTTTTTGAAGACGACAACCTTCTTGTCTTTCTTGTTTTCGAGAATGGTGACCTTAACCGAGGCACCATCGACGAGCGGGCTGCCGAAGCGAGCGTCCGCACCTTCACCAATCATGAGGACTTCGTTGATGTCGATCGTGTCGCCCGCTTCCGTTCCTGGGAAGGAGTTTACTTTGAGGACATCGCCTTCAGTTACGGTAAATTGGCGACCTTGTGTTTTGATAGTGGCTTTCATGGGAAAAGGGGGAGAGCAAATCGTGCCCAAGCGCGAAATCAAGCTGTTTTTTGCCCGATTCGCAGGTTTTTTTGGGTGGGAGCTGTTCAGATTAATCGATCACAACTTGCGAAGGGTCGTATCCGACTTTCGGGTAGCTGAGGTGCATGTCCTCGAGGCAGGCCACCACGATGCGGGCGACGAGTAGGTTGCGCGCCCATTTTTTGTTGGAGGGGATGATATACCAGGGCGCGTAGGAGGTGCTGGTCTTGTTGAAGACTTCTTCGTAGGCATTGACATATTCGTCCCACTTGGCCCGGGCGACGAGATCGGACTGGTCGAATTTCCAGTTCTTTTCTGGGGTGTCGAGGCGCTCCTGCAGGCGTTGCTTCTGAGTGTCGCGGTCGATGTGGAGGAAGAACTTGAGGATGACGGTGTCCTCGTCTGAGAGCATGTGTTCGAAATCGTTGATGTGGCGGTAGCGCTTGCGCCAGACCTCTTCGGGCGTGAGCTTGTTGACGCGGACCGCGAGTACATCTTCGTAGTGGCTGCGGTCGAAAATCATGATCTCGCCCTTGGAGGGGGCTCGCTTATGGATCCGCCAGAGGTAGTCGTGTGCCAGTTCACGGGTGGAAGGCTTTTCGAAGCTGGCCACATGGACGCCCTGTGGGTTGACTCCGCGGAAAACGGCACGGATGGTACCGTTTTTACCACTGGTATCCATGCCCTGCAGGACGAAGAGGAGCTTTTTGCGGCGATCGACGAAGAAGCGTTGCTGGAGATCGGCGAGACGTTCATGCAAGCAGGAAAGCTCTTGTTTGGCTGTGGTCTTATCCTTCGGTAGTTCGGCCCAAGGGTCAGAGGATACCTTGGCGATTGTGTTGTTTTGGGTTTTGGTGATCCGGTAGGCATCGAAGTCGCTGAGTTTCATGGTGGGTTCGTTACTGTGCTGGTTCGAGGGTAAGGTCAATGGTGGACTATTTGCGAACGTAGACCATGACGATTTCGCCTTCGCGCGAATAGAGTAGTCCGGTGAATTCCCGGTTCGGTTCGCGGTAGTAGTTCAGAAAGGATTCGTAGAATTCGTCGGGAATATAGGCGGTGATCTGTCCGCCGTCTTCGCCCTCGTAGGCAGTTTGCAGGACGACAGAGCGGAAACTCTCGGGGCTTGCTGCATCACTTTGCGCGACGGAGGCCACGCGGACGGTGACTTCTTGGTCGAGGTAGGTATCGAGCTCGGCTTGATAAAAAGCCACAGTTAAGGCTGGGGGCGGCGGATCTTTGGTTATAACCATGTGGCTGAAGCCGGCCAGGGTATTGGCGCTGATGCCCGGGACCTCGACGAGCGACTCGATGCTGTTGATGGGCCGTACGCCGATTATGCGTGCGGCCAGAGCGGGGCCGATTCCAGGAAGAGTCTGGAGCTCCAGGGATGACGCCGTGTTGATATTGGTGCGCTCTTTGAGCGGGATGGTGCCGCTGCCGTTGAGTTCAGAGGCGTCCGATGCTTCGGTGGCGGCGCTGAGTGCCTCCAATCCCGACATTTGCATCGAACCGGTAGCCAGTGCCCAGATACCGTGTTCTTCGCGTTGAGCTGCCCGTTCACTGTTTTTCAGCCGACCGAGGAAAGTGCGCGGAGTGACGCCGCCCGGCCAGCGGTCTTCGGTCGGCTTGCCGTAGAGCCGGGCAAGTCCAGCGCGCATCAGCTCGATGGAGAGGAATTGATCACCTTTCTCGATGAGAGCGAAGTAGCGCTTGTTCCGGCTGCTGCCGCGGGCGTCCTCCCACTTGGTGATCACAGTGAACTCACCGCGCAGGAATTTCCGGGTGAAGTCTTTCGCGAGATTGCCCGCATCGGTGACTGCTTCTTCAGGGATGGCGAAGTAGCGCGCCTGTTCGCGCACGCGGTCGATGTAGGACACATTTGTTTCCAGCGCGTCCACATAATAGAGGCGGAAGGTGAATGTCTCGTCGCCGTATTTGACGAGGAAGCTGTCGCCGTCGTTAATAGGGGAACTCACCAGCCGACAGCCTGCGAGCACTTCCCACACGCCTTCAACTTGTTCAACTGCCCGCCCGGTCAGGCTGAGCGAAAAGAAACAGAGCACAATGAGCAGCATCCGCATGCGATCGGTTGTAGGGAAGTGGGGAAGTCTGGCAAGGCTGCTCTTGAGGTTCCTTGTTTTAACTTTACGAGCGAACTTATTAAAAGCTGCTAAAGCGTATAGAGCCGTATCTCAGAGTGCTTGCTGAAGCTGCGCACTACGTAGCCCGCAGCTTCAGCAAGGGTTTCTCCTAGCTGTATCAGAGCACAAAAAAACCGCGAAGCGCTTTCGCGGCTTCGCGGCTGGGGAATGAAAAGCGTCGTCAACAGGCTTACTTCGCGCTGAGCTGCTCGAGGATTTTGTAGTTGCGCTGCACCATTTGGCTCGGGTCTTCGAGGAGGCCGGCGGCGATGCGGGCATTGTCGAGCAGTTGTTCGCTGATCAGCGAGGCAAGTTCGCCGTTGCTCTCGTGGAGGCCGGCCAGGTTCTTGACTAGTGGGTGACGCGGGTTGACTTGGAGCTTGACCGGAGGTTCGGCGCCCATGTCGGGGCCGCCTGTCTTTTGCTGCATGGCCTTCATCATCTTGCGCATCTGCGCGGTCATCATCTTGTCGGCGTTAACGATCATGGCCGGGCTGCCAACGAGGCGGTCGCTGGCGGAGACTTCAGAGACTTCATCGCCGAGCGTTTCTTTGATAAAGGCGCAGAGGGCTTCTGATGCGGAGGCTTCAAGCGCTTCGCCCCTGTCGGTGTCGGTCTCGGGCGCAATAGCGTCAAGGTCGATTTCGTCGCTATCGGCGGAGACAAAGTTCTTTTCTTCGAATGCACGGGCGTGGTTCATGACGAACTCGTCGATTGGCTCGTAGAGGTAGAGCACCTCAATGTTGCGGGCTTTGAATGCTTCGATGTAAGGGCCGCTCTCGATGGCCTCCCGGCTCGGGCCGAAGAGGTAGTAGATTTCTTTCTGGCCTTCGGGTGCACGGGAGAGGTAGTCGCTCAAACTGGTCGTCGTGCCCTTCTCGGTGTAGGAGGACTCATAGCGAAGGAGCCCGAGCAGCTGGTCGCGGTGAGTAAAGTCGGTCGTGACGCCTTCCTTAAGGAAGAGGCCGAAGTTCTGCCAGAAGTCATTATACACTTCGGGCTCTTTCTTCGCCTTTTCCTCAAGGGTCTTGAGGAAGCGTTTGGTGATGACCTTGTTCAACTTCTGAATGAGGGAGCTGTCCTGCATCGACTCGCGGGAGATGTTGAGAGGGAGGTCGGCGCTGTCGACGACGCCACGGACGAAGCGGAGCCAGTCAGGGAGTAAGTTCTTCGGCTCACTGTCGATCAGGACCTTACGGCAATAGAGCGCGACGCCTGGCTCCATGCGGCCGAAGCCGAAGCCTTCCATGTTTTCGGTCGGCGCGAAAATCAAAGCGTTAATCGAGAGCGGGGCGTCAGCCGAGAAGTGCAGCCAGAAACGGGGCTCGTCAAAGGCTTTGGCCTGAAATTTGTAGAACTCTTTGTATTCCTCGTCGCTGATGTCGCTCTTGCTCTTGAGCCAGATGGCACCGACGGTGTTGAGCTTGTCACCCTCAACCAAAACAGGGAACTGTACGAAAGCGGAATACTTTTTGATGATTGCTTCGAGACGTGCCTTCTTTGCGAAATCTTTGTAGGCATCCTTCAGGGAGATGACAATACGAGTGCCGCGGCGCTCGCCGTCGACTGGCTCGATCTCGTAGGCTCCGGAGCCGTCACTTGACCAGCAATAGCACTGGCCTTCTTTGTGCCAGCTGCGGGTATAGACTTTGACCGAGTCGGCCACCATGAAGACCGAATAGAAGCCGACACCGAACTGGCCGATGAGGTTGTCGTTGCGCTCGCCGCTCGCTTTGAGGGCGTTAAGGAAAGCCTTCGAACCGGAGTGCGCGATGGTGCCGAGGTTCTCGATGAGCTCGTCGTGCGTCATGCCAATGCCGAAGTCACGAATCGTGATCTCGCCGGCCTCTTCGTCGGAGGTCACTTGGATCTCGAGGTCGAGATCGGGGTCGAATACATCGGCATCCTTTTCGGCGACTTGGGTGTGGCGCAGTTTTTCTGTGGCGTCTGAGGCATTAGAGACGAGCTCACGGACGAAGATCTCTTTGTCCGTGTAGAGCGAGTGGACGACGATATCGAGGACTTGCTTAACCTCGGCTTGGAATTCGTGGCGTTCAGGTGCTTGTGTGGTCATATTTTTTTTGGCTCTGTTAGATTTGAAGATATTTAAGGACGGCCGAGGGCGCGTTCAAGGGAATGGGTCGGTCTAATCCCCCAATGGAGTGCGACAGTTTAGTGCCGTAATTATAAAAATCAAGAGTTGTGATCCTTCGATCCATGTCTAATCTTTAATCTTATGAAACAGAGTTTAAATATCATGTGTAAGATGCTTCTCCTGCTGGTTGCGACCGCGCACTTTACTGGGTGTGTGGC
>DLQD01000128.1 GCA_002480015.1 Opitutia bacterium UBA7441 | reverse complement strand
TTAATATGGAAAAAGAGTTTTCCAGGTTTACGCGTAATTGGCAGGTCTGGGTTACGCAGCGGGCTAGGATCTGCGCCGTAGACGGCCTCGCCATTGACTTCCAGCCATTGCCCCAGTCGACGGAGTATGTTTGCCTGACCTATTGGAATCTCTCCGAGTTCGTTAGGTGCAACATTTAGTAAAAGCACACCGCCCTTGCTGACGACATCAACCAATTCATAGATAAAGTGATTAGCGGGGCGGTCCGGATTTTCGTGCAAGTCCTTTTTGTGGGATGCATAGCCCCATGAACCCGCTACAGTGGAATGAGTCTGCCAGGGTAATTTAATTCCGTCTCTCCACCCACTGGTATTAACGTAGGGCATAAGGCCGTGATCTGCGGCAGATTGAAAATGACCATATCCACCACCAATTCGTGAATTCATCAATACGTGTGGTTGGTGTGCGGTGACCAGGGCCATCGTAGTTTCAATGATTTCTGGCGACATAAACTGTCCAGGTGTGTCGAACCAGATCATGTAGAGTGGATCATAGCGGGTGACGAGTTCCTTGATCTGCAGCAAGGCCTTTTCGTGGTAATATTTTTCAAAACGATCTTGATTTAACTGAGGCCAACCTTGCCAGCTATTACCATCGCCCCCTTCTTCATGCCAGTCCTGCGATTGAGAATAATAAACACCAAAACGAATGCCTTGTTTCTGGCATTCAGCATGCAATTCTGCCAGTGGATCGCGCCCGAATTTTCCAAATTCCTTAATGTTATAGGGATGTGCTGAATCAAACATAGCAAAGCCGTCATGATGTTTCGATGTGATGACAATAAACCCCATGCCTGCATCCTTACAAAGGGTGATCCATTCCCCCGCGTTGAATGCTGTCGGATTAAACGGCTTTGCCGCCGCCATTTCATACTCGGTCACAGGAATTTGTGCATTTCGCATAATCCATTCTGCAGCCTTGATTTCTTTCCAGACACCACCGATCTGAGCATATGGACCCCAATGGATAAACATACCGATTTTATCATGATACAATTGCTCAATGGATTCAATTAGTTCGGGTGAGTATGTGATTTCTTGCCGCTTGAAATTACTGCCGTCGGTCGTCTCGTTCAGTAATACGGTTTCGGCAAAAACGATTTTTGCCAGAGTCAGGCTCACGCATAACAAAAGCTTGGCGTAAACCGTCACACCCGCTTTGTGCATTTCGCGTTTTTGATGGATATACATGGTAAAGTATAAGTGGGCTGAAAGAGCGGAGCACTGAAAAGCTGGAGGGTCGATTGCTATCTGATGGTGTGCATTTAATATCTCTCAAAGGTCAAGCTTTACACGTAAAAAGTCTATTTTATTAATAATGGATGTGACTAAGCCTCTGGAACCGGAGTCATCTGGATGTGTTGGCACTAGCATTGTTAGTGTAGGGCCACTTCACCCATTCCCCAAGCATTGATGAAGGGCTCCGCGCGGAACCAACTTGCGCCATTTTCATCCTTTTTATCCATAGGCTGGACGCGCGGTGATTTCGGGCTCATGTAATTGAGCTATGTCAGTGGATGCACAAGCTTGTCTGGATACGCCCGCGATTGTTTGTCGTGGGGCGGATGATTGTGACGATCTGGACCTCAAACTCTCGCGTGCGTGGTTGAAAATCGCCATCGCTGGCGTTTTCGCAGGGCAAGGGATGATGTTTTCGCTGGCGCTGAATATGACGCCGCCGCCTTATGGCTCGCCGGCTTATTTGATTTTGCATGGTGGGCTGATCTTTTCTTCGCTGGTGGTGATGGGCTTCTTGGGTAGGCCACTCTTTAGTTCGACTTGGGGCATGCTGCGTGCACGGCGGATTTCGATCGAGGGGCTCTTTACACTGAGTCTGCTCGGCGCCTTTATCGGCTCGGTGGTGGGCTCGCTCACGGGGCAGGGCGATGTATTCTACGAGGTCGTGGCGATCGTGATCGCGATCTATACCTTCGGTCGGATGTTGGGCGAGCGCTCACAGGCGAGACTGAAACTAGAGAGTGAGCGATTGAAGGAGCGTTTTGATCGGGCGATGGTCGCGGATGGGGCAGGCATTTGGGTGGAGCGTCCGATCTCGCAAGTCTCGCCGGGTGCGCGCGTCTGTGTTGAACCCGGATCGGCTTTCTCGGTCGATGGCTGGATCGTAGAGGGTGTCGGCTATGTGGAGGAGACGGCGCTGACTGGAGAGCCTTTGCCTTTGGTGCGTCGCCCAGGGGATCGGGTGAGGGCGGGTACTTGGGCAGTTGATTGTCGTTTTGTGCTTGAGGTGGAGCACTCGCTGGGTGCACGGGAACTGGATACGATCTTGCAGGCAGTGGAAGCGGCTGACGGTCGCCCTTCAGGTTTACAGATCCAGGCGGATGCTTTGGTCCGCGTCTTTCTACCGTTCGTTGTCCTTGTGAGTCTCAGTAGCGCACTTTACTGGATCTTTGCGGGCAGCTGGATCGATGTGGTGCTCAATAGCATGGCGGTCTTGTTAGTGGCCTGCCCGTGTGCGCTGGGGCTGGCTACGCCTGTGGCGATCTCGCAAGGACTCTTCAGGTTGGCGCAAATGGGGCTGGTGAGTCGCGACGGTGCGCTGATTGATGCTTTAGCTAAAACCAAGAAGGTGTTTTTTGATAAAACCGGCACTTTGAGTGAATCAAGTCTGCGAGTAATAGAACTCTGGTTGGACGAAACGCTGCCGATGGAGCGCACTCACTTGCTCTCTAGTGTGCTGGAGGCAGAATCGAGTGTGCCGCACCCGATCGCACGGGCTTTGACGCAATATTTAGTCGCGAACGACATGACCGCTGGCGCCGCTATTGAAGATCTACGCTTGATACCAGGGCAGGGGCTAGAGTGTCGAGTCAGTGGGGCAGGGGGCGCTCATATGATTCGAGTCGGCGAAGCGAGCCTAGGTGCATCCGAGCCTCCAGTGGACCAGCTTCATGAAAAGAAGGGCAAGCGGGTCTTTGTTTGGTTGGATGGAAGGATCGTGGCTTGTTTTGTATTGCAAGAAAGCCTGCGTGCTAGCGTAGACACGGTCTGGCAGCAGTTTGACGAACTTGAAGTTGCTACCCGTATATTGACCGGTGATCCTAGCCCTGAGGTCTCGATCCCCAAAAAAGTTGCGCTCGAAGCTGGACTGAGTTCTGCCGACAAAGTCCGGCGCGTGACAGAGTCGCAGATTGCGGGGGAGTCGCCGCTCTTCGTCGGTGATGGTATCAACGACGCTGCTGCGATGCGCGTGGCCAGCGGTTCCGTCGCGATGGACTCTGGCACAGGCCTGGCGCGTTCTGCGGCGATGGGACAACTGGCCGGCGACCGCATCGAAGTCATTCCGCAAGCGATTTACCTAGCGCGCGACATCCATCGCCGCTTACATGGAAATTTGATCTATGCGGCTGCCTATAATACGCTCGGCATGGTTCTGGCCGCAGCAGGCTTGCTGCACCCCGTCGCTGCAGCGATAATCATGCTCGTTTCCAGCTTCTGGGTGACTGCACGTGCGATAGGGCGAAGCGCTTAACTGAGCTGCGCGTGACATCTACATATTCAAGATCATTCTCCAAACTCAATTCAGATCCCAAGCTCATTGGTTTCAGTTAAAGTAATGCTTATGGCAGCCATTGGCGGCTCTTATTTTGAGTCAGTTGCTTTTTCAGTGCTTTAATCCGTAGGGACTATGAACGCAATACCCCGTGGAGCAACAATCCCCTATTTTATGCGGCTCGGAGGCCGATAAGACCCACTTTTAATTGAGACTGAAACTCAATAAATGCACAATTAAATAAATATAAGCTCCAAGCAATTGCACAGAATCTGAAAAAACGGTTGCCATGCGAATTAGCGGCACTTTTAACAGTCCATTTTTACGACGCATGGAAAGCGAATCTAACACTCACCGAAAAGGATTTCTCAAACGCGCAGGATTGGCCATAGCCGCCGTCTTCGCTGTTTCGTCGACTACACGCGCATTTCCCCAGGGGTCGAGCGGGTCGAGCGGGTCGAACTCTACAGCCACGCAAGGCCTACCCAGCAGCGCGATGGCGCGGGTTCGCACGGCCGAAGGAGCCGTTGCACGAAAGGTCTGAAACCTGCCCTAGCAGGTTCACTGTATTCTACTGATCACAAGCCATGGCGAATGTATTTCCAAAGTGGGTCAACACGATCCCAATTAAAGTAATAGTTGCAATTATCCTGATGACTACAGCGGTCGTTTTGGGGATATCATATTATGCAACGCCCAAATACACACGTGTCGGCTACGCGCCGACGCAGCCTGTGGCCTTCAGCCATGCGCTGCACGCGGGGCAACTGGAGATCGATTGTCGCTATTGCCATACCTATGTGGACCGTTCCGAGCACTCAAACGTGCCCGCCACTCAAGTTTGTATGACCTGCCACAGTATGGTCCGTAAGGATGATCCTATGTTGGCCCCTGTCCGGGATAGCTACGAGTCGGGGGAACCGATCCCATGGGTGCGTATTCATAAGACACCTGATTACGTTTATTTCAATCATGCAGTCCACGTGAATCGTGGTATCAGTTGTATGGAATGCCACGGACGGGTGGATCAGATGGACGTGGTCGAGCACTCCAAGTCTCTCAGCATGTCTTTCTGCTTGGACTGTCACCGCAACCCGGAGGATTTCATCCGCCCGCCTGAGGAGGTCTACAATCTCGACTGGGAACGTCCCGATACTGATGAATTTAAAGAAGAAGCGGTCAGCTTCGTTCACGACTGGAAAGTCAACCCGCCACAAAGCTGTTCCGGCTGCCACCGCTAATCGATTTTATTTGAGCAATGAATAACTCTGAATTTTCAGGTCCCCGCTATTGGAAAAGCCTCGACGATCTCGCTGAGACGCCCGCATTCAAGGATTGGGTCGAGCGCGAATTCCCCGCTGGCGCTTCCGAGATGGAAGGCGTTAACAGGCGTCAATTCATGAAGGTCATGGCCGCTTCATTCGGCCTTGCTGGCCTAGGCATGGCAGGTTGCCGCCGTCCGGAGCAAACGATCCTTCCTTATTCCAAGTCTCCGGAAAATGTCATTCCGGGCATCCCAGTCTATTACACTTCTTCCCAGCCGGGCGTGCGTGACAATGTGCCGGTGATCGTCGAGACACACGCGGGTCGTCCGACTAAGATCGAAGGAAATCCGAGCTACAAGCCTTACGGCGGAGCCACTTCTGTTTATACTCAATCGAGCGTATTGGATCTCTACGATCCCGATCGCGCGACCAAGAGCAGCATTAGCGAAACCGCTGTGCGCGATCGCTTAGTCGCAATTCGCAATGCACACACAGCCGACAAGGGCAAAGGCCTCGTCTTCCTTGCTGAGCCCAGCACCTCGCCGAGTCGCGCCAAGCTGGTCGCTCAAATTAAGGAAGTCTTCCCTGAGGCGACTTGGACGGAATATACTGCGATCGACCAAAGCACTTCCGAGCAAGCGGCTAAGGCGGTTTTTGGTCAGTCGCTGCGTTCGCTACCTGACTTGAGCCAGGCTAAACGCGTTCTCGCGCTCGATGCCGACTTTTTACTCAGCGCCGATGCCTCGATCGGCTTGGCCCGCGATTTCGTCAAGACCCGAAAGGTGAAGGACTCTAAAGATGCAACCAAGATGAGTCGCCTCTATGCGGTTGAAAGTTCGTTGACATCGACGGGCTCAATGGCCGATCACCGTCTACGGCTGAGCAGTAGTCAGATGGGTGCATTTATAGTTCAAGTCGCTGCTGCGCTGGGCCTGAGCTTGCCCGCGGATGTGAAGAGGGCCGCTGCGACACTGCAGGTCGATTCCAAGTGGATCGAAGAGTGCGCCGCCGATCTGGCGGCAAATAAGGGCCATGCCATCGTCGTGGCTGGTGAGCACCTCTCTCAGTCCGTGCACGCCATCGTCATTGCGATCAATGAAGCCCTTCGCGCCCCGGTTCGCTACTTGAAAGTGGCGGATGCTGATGCGGGCATCGCCGAGGCAGTCGCTCGCCTCAGCAAGGGCGACGTCAAGACACTCGTCATGCTCGGTGGCAATCCAGTTTACAACGCACCCGTCGATCTTGACTGGGCGGCTGCACAAGCTAAGGCCGCCGAGAGCATTTATGTCGGTGGCACTGTCAACGAGACATCTACCGCTGCAGACCTCCACATCGCCGCTTCGCACTATCTCGAAAGCTGGGGGGATGGACGCACGTTCGACGGCACGCTGGTGCCCGTGCAGCCGATGATCGAGCCGCTCTTCCCGACATTTAACGAACTCGAAGTGCTCGCACGTCTGGCCGGTGCGGCCACGACCGATGCCTACTCCATCGTCCGGGCCACTTTCGAGGCGCAGGGCGGCCGCGATTTTAATAAATTTCTCAGCGACGGTCTTCTCGTAGGCTCCGCCTACAAGGCAGTCAAAGCTGGTCCGGCCAAGTTGTCTCCTGCCATTGTTGCGGAGGAACTCACCGCACCGGAATTGAGCGTTTCGCAACTCGAGGTTCGTTTTGCCGCCAGCTCGCATGCTGGCGATGGCCGTTACGCCAACAACGGTTGGATGATGGAATGCCCGGATCCGATGACCAAGCTGACTTGGGATAACACAATCCTCATCAGCCCGCGCCTAGCCAAAGAACTCGAAGAGAAGGATGGCATCCAAATCTTCCCCTCCAAGAAGCCGATGAACAAAGACAGCGCCTTCTTCGAAGGTGCGAAGGGCACATTGCAAACCAACAAGGCGGAATTCAAACGTGGTAAGGAGCAAGCTGTCGTCGCCGAACTCACTCTGAATGGCCGTAAGGTCAAGGGCCCCATCCACGTTGTTCCCGGTATGGCCAATTACACCGTCGTCCTGCCTCTCGGAATGGGGCGGGAAGTCGTCGGCCGCGTAGGGCAGGGCGTTGGTTTCAATGCTTACACCGTCCGCAGCGCTGACAGCCTGGGTGTTGCTTTGGGTGCGACACTCCAGTTGGGGTCTGAGACGCATCAATTGGCCAATACACAGGAGCATTGGTCGATGGAGGGCCGCGCGATTGTCCGTGAAGGCAATGCTGACTATTACAAAAAGCATCCTGATTTCGCCCATAAGATGGGGGTCGAGTCTCACGCACCGGCCAACTACGGCAAGGATGACGACAAGACACTTCAAGAAAAGTCGGTCGGCCAATTCCGCGGCAATTCTGCATACGAGCATCCCAGCTTCGCAGATCCCGCTCCCAACGTCAAAGTCTGGCAAGGAGAGGACGCACGCAGTCAATTCCCCGACGTCCAACAGTGGGGGATGGCAATCGACCTGAACAGTTGCACTGGGTGCACGGCTTGTATCGTCGCCTGCCAAAGCGAGAATAATATTCCAATTGTCGGTAAAGACCAAGTCCTCCGTGGGCGCGAAATGCATTGGATGCGTATCGACCGATATTTCTCAGCGGAGAAATACGATCAAGAGGAGATTCCCGAAGATGTGCAGGTTTCATTCATGGGCATGATGTGCCAACACTGTGAGAATGCCCCCTGCGAGCAGGTCTGTCCCGTTAACGCGACAGTGCATGATAACCAGGGGCTCAACACGATGGCCTACAATCGCTGCGTTGGGACCCGCTACTGCGCGAATAACTGCCCGTATAAAGTCCGGCGTTTCAACTTCTTCGATTGGAATAAACGTGCAATCGGCGAATTCTACAAGGGGCCTCTCGGCCCTGTCGACGAGCCCGAAATCGGCAAGTTGCAAAAGAATCCAAATGTTACCATACGGATGCGTGGTGTGATGGAAAAGTGCACCTTCTGCACACAGCGGATCGAGTCCGCCAAGATCGAACAGAAGCGTCTAGCCGGTGCCTCGGGTCATATTAAAATTGCCGACGGCACGATCAAAACCGCTTGCCAACAAGTTTGCCCGACCGATGCGATCAGCTTTGGAGATATCTCCGACGCGAGCTCGGAGGTGTCTCAAATGAAGGCCAGTGACCGTAACTACTCCGTTTTGGGCTATCTCAACGCACGACCACGCACCACTTATCTGGCACGCCTGCGTAATCCGAATCCTAAGATGCCGGACGCCTATAAAGCTCCCTACGCCTATGGGCAATACAAAGAGCGCTATGGCCACAGCAGCGGAGGTGATTACGGAGCCGGACATACCGAAGGAGCCGCACCGTCACACGACGCCCACTCCCCGCACTCTGAAGCCGCGCCGGCTGCCCACTAATTTCTAACACTTGCGAACCGATTCAAATGGCTACCACGACTCAAGATAGTTCACTGGATGCGACTCAGGCCGCTTTGTTGGCCAAAGTGCAGCCCGCTGAGCTCCATGAACAGCCCCTCGTCACGAACAACCGTGATTTTAACTGGGTAACGGATAAAATCTGCCGCATCGTCGAGACAAAGACGCCCACATGGTGGTGGATTTGTATGGCAGTTGCGCTCATGACCGCATCCTTTACTGGGGTTGGCCTGCTCTGGCTGGTCAGTTCCGGTGTGGGTGTCTGGGGACTGGCCAATCCGATCAACTGGGGTTGGGCGATTGTGAATTTCGTTTTCTGGATTGGTATCGGTCACGCCGGAACGCTGATTTCGGCGGTGCTCTGCCTGCTTAAGCAGGGTTGGAGGACTTCGATCAACCGTGCCGCTGAGGCGATGACGATTTTCGCTGTGGTCTGTGCGGGTATTTTTCCGCTCTTCCACGTCGGCCGTGTCTGGTTTGCTTGGTGGCTCTTTCCGCTGCCCAACAGCAACGCTATTTGGCCGCAGTTCCGCTCGCCCCTGGAGTGGGACGTGTTTGCGGTTTCCACCTACGGAACGGTCTCTGTGCTCTTCTGGTACATGGGTATGATCCCCGATTTGGGTGTGCTTCGCGACCGTGCTGTGCAACGCTTGAAACAGAATGCCTACGAAGGCGCAGGTGCACTAGCCAAGGGTATGGATCACTTCCGTAAGAATTTCTATGCAATCTTCGCGATGGGCTGGCGCAATGCGGGTAACCACTGGCGCAACTATGAGATGGCTTACCTGGTGCTCGCGGGTCTTTCTACGCCGCTCGTCCTTTCGGTACATACCATCGTCTCCTTCGACTTCGCGCTGGCAGTGTTACCTGGCTGGCATACCACGATCTTCCCACCTTACTTCGTGGCCGGTGCGATTTTCTCGGGCTTCGGTATGGTCCTGACGCTCATGCTGCCCCTGCGTGCCCTCTACGGCATGCACGATCTCATTACCCAGCGACACATCGATAATATGTGTAAGATCTGCTTGGGCACTGGCTCGATCGTCGGTTACGCATACATCATGGAGTTCTTTATCGCATGGTATGGTGCCAACCCTTACGAGAGCTTCGCTTTCATCAACCGTGCATTCGGACAATACTGGTGGGCCTACGTAATGATGTTCAGCTGCAACGTATTTACTCCGCAACTCTTCTGGTTTAAGAAGGTGCGTGAAAACGCCGCGCTGGTGTGGATCATGTCGATCTTCATTAACGTAGGAATGTGGTTTGAACGTTTCGTGATCACGGTGACTTCCCTCGCGAATGACTTTTTGCCTTCCAGTTGGGGTTATTATTCGCCGACTATGGTCGATATCCTGACCTTCTTCGGCACCTTCGGCCTCTTCAGCGTGCTTTTCCTTCTCTTCCTGCGCTTCCTACCACTCATGCCCATTGCGGAAGTTAAATTTGTCATGCCTGCCGCGGATCCACACGGCCATGGCGATCACGGACAAGGAGACCATCACTAATGTCTGAAAAATACGGAATCATTGCTTCGTTTCCCGATACACCTTCCTTCTACCACGCGGCGGAAAAGGTCAGGGACGCTGGTTATAAAAAGTGGGACACTTATTCGTCCTTCCCTGTGCATGGTATGCCTGCAGCTCAGGGGCAGCCACGCTCCAAGGTGCCTGTCTTCACATTCTGTGGCGGCATCACCGGGTTTTGCCTGGGGCTTGGCATGGTCTGGTTTATGAACGCCTTTGACTACCCGCTGATTATTCGTGGCCAGCCGTTCTTCAGCCCGGTGTTCCCATTCCCTATTATGTATGAGTTGACCATTCTACTCTCCGCCTTCGGTACTCTGGGCGGCATGTTTATCACCAATTTACTCCCGCAACACTACAGCCCGCTTTTCAATAGTGACAAGTTCCTCGAGGTCTCGGGGGATCGGCTCGTCATCGCCATCGAGTCACGCGATGGCAAATACGATCCTGTCGCCACACGCCAGTTTCTTGAGGGAATTGGTGGAACCGACATCGAGGAGGTCTCAGCCTAGGACATCACCATGCGTATTTTCTTAGTCATTTATGTTTTTGCGATTTTCGCTGCGGTATCAATTCTCGGTTTCCGCGGGGCGACCAGCACAAAGCCACCACTGGAGGTCTTTCCGGATATGGATCGTCAGGCACGCTACAAACCACAGGCTGAAAACGAGCTTTTTGCCGATGGGCGTAACGACCGTCCGATTCCTGCCGGCACGATCGCCCGTGGTAATTACTTCAATCAATCAGAGGTCTTTTCTGAAGACTTTGCCGACGAGCTTCTCGGCGACACCGTCTTCCACCAAGGTAAGCAGGCCGACGGCTCCTTTGTTGCCAAGCTGCCCCTCGAAGTGACCTACGAACTGATCGAGCAGGGCGAGCTAAAGTATAGCATCTTCTGTTCCTCCTGTCACGGAGCTGCAGGTGATGGCAATGGCGTGACCAAGCCCTATGGTGTGCTTGCTGCCAGCTATCACGATGACCGTCTCCGCAATGAGACAGATGGCTATATCTATGATGTTATCATGAACGGCAAGGGGCTCATGTATGGGCTCAGTGACCGCATTTCACCCGAAGAGGCATGGTCGATCGTTCTCTACGTCCGCGCGCTCCAGCGCTCGCAAAACGCGAGTGTTGAAGAGCTGACCGCCGCACAACGCACAGAGCTGGGATTTTAATACTATGAGTTCGGATATAACTAACTCCAAAGGCAGCAACGTTGGGCTGATCGCCCTGGTCGTCGGTGTGATCGGCATTGCTATCGCGCTTCTCGGCTTTAAACAGGGTTGGGATAACGGCGACGTTCGTCCCATCATGAGCTGGCTTATCGGTTTTGGCTTCTGGCTCTCGATTGCCATTGGCATGCTCTTCCTGACACAAATCTGGTATGTCTTCCACGCTCGCTGGCCTACCATCATTCGCCGTCAATGCGAGCACTTCATGGCGGCCTTCCCTTATTTGCTGTTCCTCTTTCTGCCGCTGCTGGCGATTCCTTTTCTCCATGAAAACCCAGGCCTGCTCTGGAAATGGATGGACGGAACCAATGCCTTGCCCGGTCATGGTACCGTCGGCGAAGACCCGCTCTATGCCTGGAAGTCGCCTTTCCTGAATATTGATTTTTTCACGATACGTGCGTTCGGCATCTTTGCAGTCTTTATTGGCGTCTCGGCGCTTCTGCGTAAGTGGTCTTTTAACACCGACAAAACGGGCGATGTAAACAATACCCACAAATCGCGCCGCTTGTCTTCCTTAGGGCTCTTCCTTTGCGCGATCGCTATGACACTCGGTTCGATCGACTGGTTCAAGTCCCTCGAATACCACTGGTTCTCGACAATGTATGGCGTTTGGTTCTTTGCAGCCTGTATGCGTGCCGCGCTTGCCTCGATCATTATTCTTTGCGTCATCCTCGCAGCCAAGGGCTACCTCAAGGGCATTCTCAAACAAGCGCACCGCTATGATGTCGCCTGTATGATGCTGGCTTTCACAGTTTTCTGGGCATACATCAGCTTCTCGCAGTATTTCCTTATTTACAGTGCCAATATTCCTGAGGAAACCTTTTGGTATAATATTCGTGAGAAGAACTTCGACGGCGGCCTCAACAGTTGGTGGTGGGTGAGCATGGGCTTGATCTTTGGCCACTTTCTCACGCCTTTCCTCCTCCTGCTCTGGTATAAGACCAAGGTTGTGGTCTGGCGCACAGTCGCCGTCTCCGTTTGGATTCTCGCGTTCCACCTCCTCGACCTTTACTGGAATATTATTCCGGGCAAGCTAGTCGTGCCGGATCATGGCGAAGGTTACCTTGTTCGCCAGTTTTCAATCACGCCATACGATGTTGCCGCTCTCGTCGGTATCGGCGGTATCTGTATCTTTGCTATGTGCCGCAGTATGAAAAAGGCTGAGCCGATCCCTGTTCGTGACCCGAACATCCTTACATCCCTTAACTACACCGAGTAAACACGATGTCTGCATCCAAAGTATCCCAAAGCAATTCTTTGCTGTCCTTTCTCGGAAGTCTCGGCGCGATTCTGATTTTCGCGCTCATCCTCTTGATTGCATATCTGCCTAATCGCCCAGCACCGGTGGATGCTCAGGTTGTCGCCGACCGCCAAGTCAAAGCCGACGAAGCTCGTGCTGCCGGTATCAAAAAGTTGACCAACCTTGAGGTGGTTAATGCGGAGACGGGCACCGCACGCATCCCGATCGAGAACGCCAAGCTCTTGACTATTGCTTCGTATCAGAGTGAACCGCTCGTTAGTGATGTAGCCGAGGTTATCGAGGCCGCACTGGCACCGCCGATTGAAGCTGCAGTTGCAGAAGATACTCCGTCACCCGCTCTCGAAGCTGCCGAGGCGACAGCTCACGGCGCCGAATAGTCCGCTGTATGGATGTTGAAAGCTATACAGACCTCATTCCACTAATTTTCCTGGGGGTGGTCTTTTTCACCGTTGCGGTCAGTGCTTTCTACTGGAGCGCGAAAAAAGGCCAATTCCGCAATTTCGATTCACAAGCCAAAACGATATTCACCGAAGAGGAACCTGAAGGTGAAGTCTCCGATTCCTTTCCTGACAAAAAGAAGAAGCTGAAGAACTAAGATACATTTTTATCATTTCCACTTCGCCATTCGCTACTAGCCATCTTTCATTCTTTTAAATGAGCGACTCTCCGTCCAAATCTCCACAAGAAAGCCCATACAGCTCGAGTAACGAAGCCGTCCGTGCGGAGCTGAGCGAGATCGATGCTTCGATTCGTTCGGCGGCTTTGTTTTTCGTTATTTCAGCGATCTCCTGGCTGATGCTGGGCACGATATTCGCTCTATTGGCTGCCTTTAAGGCGCACGAACCGGACTTCGCCGGCACATTCGAGTTCCTGACCTTTGGGCGTGTGCGTTCCGCTCACCTCAACGCCATGGCGCTAGGCTGGGGGAATAACATCATTTTCGCGGTCGGTCTCTGGATCATGGCGCGCCTCTGCCGTGCGCCGATTCATCACAAGGGCATTTTGCTCATTGCGGGTATTTTTTGGAATATTGGCCTAAGCGTTGGTATTTTCGGTATTCTTCGTGGCGACATTACATCCGTCGAGTGGTTAGAAATCCCGCACTATGCGACGCCGCTACTCGTTATTTCCTACGCGCTCATCGGTGTCTGGGGCGTGATGGCTTTTCGTTTCCGCAAGGGAGATCACGTTTACGTTTCACAATGGTATATTCTGGCGGCGCTCTTTTGGTTCCCTTGGCTCTACGTCGTTGCGCAGATTATGATTATCTGGTTCCCCGCTCGCGGTGTGGTTCAATCGGTTACCAACTGGTGGTTTGCGCACAACGTGCTCGGACTATGGCTAACGCCGATGGCTTTAGCTACCGCGTACTATTTGATTCCCAAGGTCTTGGGGCGCCCAATTTATTCTTACTACCTTTCGGTGCTTGGCTTCTGGGCTTTGGCTATTTTTTACAACTGGGCAGGCGTGCACCACTTGATCGGTGGTCCCATTCCTGTTTGGCTTATTTCTGCCGGTATCGTCGCTTCAGTTATGATGGTCATTCCTGTCATAGTGGTCGGCATCAATCACCATATGTCGGTGGTCGGCCTGCATAAGGAAGTTTGGCGCAGTCCAACACTTCGTTTCGTCGTTTTTGGTGCGATTTCTTACACGCTGGTTAGCCTGATCGGCTCGGCCATGGCTTTGCGGACGGTCAATCAGATCACGCACTTCACGCACTTCACCGTGGGCCACGCTCACCATGGCGTTTACGCTTTCTTCACCATGATCATGTTCGGTGGTGTTTACTACATGATGCCTCGCTTGCTCAAACGTGAATGGCCGTCTGCTGGATTGATCAAAATTCATTTCTGGTGCTGCGCGATCGGTATCACGATAATGGTTGTCGCGCTCCAAGTCGGGGGCTGGATTCAAGGCTTGGAGATGAACAATGCCGAGATCCCATTCCTTGAAACCGTCCAAAATACGATTCCTTGGCTGAAAGCGCGTTCCGTATCCGGAATATTCCTGACGGTTGGACATGTTGCTTTTGCGATTAACTTTTTCTGGATGCTTTTTGCAGCCGGTGCTGTGCGGGCGAAGCAAGGTCCCACATTGCTCGATGATTCTAAGGAAGGAGGCATCGCTTAATGAAAAACTTACCACTCCTTTTCTGCGGTATCTTCTTCGCACTGGCCTTTTCCTTCACTGGACTGATTCTTACTAGCAATATCCAACTGGGTAGCCTGACTCAAACCACTGAGATGTTGGTGCCCTCAGATGCTGATCCCTCTATCATGGTAATGGCCGAGGGAGAGCCACTCTTCCCGACCAAGCCTGTAGGCTTAGCTCAACAAGGTAAGGAAGTCTACATCTCGATGGGTTGTATGTATTGTCACAGTCAACAGGTCCGCCGCGCTGACTTCGGTGCAGATATCGATCGCGGCTGGGGTCCACGTCAGACTGTGGCACGCGACTACATACTACAAGAGAGGGTCCTGCTCGGCACGATGCGCACTGGACCCGACCTTGTCCATGTAGGCGGTCGCCCGCTCAATGCTGACTGGCACCACCTGCATCTCTACAACCCGCAAATCACTTCCAAAGGTTCTACCATGCCACCTTACGCATTTCTCTATGAAACGCGTGAGATCGACGGCGCGCCTGCAACGGATGCTCTTCAGTTCCCTCCTAATTCCGAATACGGCCCTGAGCCTGGATATGAGGTGGTGCCAACACGTCGTGCCAAAGCATTAGTCGAATATCTGTTGAGCCTTAAAATCAATTACAGTCTGCCAGAGGCACCGATTCTAGAATGATGAGCGAAGACGAAAAAAAATCATCCGCGAATACCGTCGGCCGCGAGGCTATGGAAAAGGCCGCCATGCAGGATGAGCACATGCAGGAGGTGCATGCGCAACTCATGCGTGAAAAGGAGGAGCCGCACGAAGGCTTCTCGCCCGTTCCAATTTTCCTCATGTTTTTCTTTGCCGCCCTCTGCTTTTGGGGTGGGGTCTATCTCGTCGAGCACTCTGGAGGTTACCGCTGGGATGCGTATTCACCGGACTTTGATCCAAATGCGGGTGCGCCCAAACCAGTAGAAATTTCTCTCTTTGATCGTGGTGCCAAAGTTTATCGTAATCAGTGTGCGCAGTGTCACCAAGCCGATGGTAACGGTGTTCCTGGCGTGTATCCACCGCTGGCTGGCTCCGATTGGGTGGTCGGTCATCCGCAAGTGATGGCCAGAATTTTGATTAACGGTCTAAATGGTCCTATTGTGGTGAAGGGGAATACTTATAATGGTAATATGCCGGCCTTTGGTTCCTCAGGTCTCGCATTAAGCGAGAAGGACATCGCCGCAGTCATCACTTACGTCCGTCAGGAGTGGGGTAACGCCGCCTCCGAGGTGACGGAGCCAATGATTGGCGATTACAGCGCGCTGTATGCGGGCCGCTCAACACCGTGGCAGGCAGCCGAACTGAAGGAGGGCCTCGGCCCTATCCCCGAAGCAGTCGTTCAGCCTGTTGCCGAAGAAGCCACACCCGCCGCCGAAGCTGCAACCGCGAACTAATCGGACGCCGGCGTGCTTGCTCGTGTGCATCTTTAGGTCGGTTTTCAGGGCGGAGAGCTTTTTAGTTCGGGAGCAACTGTTAACCATTGGGCGCACCTCTGACCTGACGTCCTCTTTTCGTTGATCGTTTTCGGTCGTTGAATCCTGACAGAAGTCTGCTAATTTGCTACGGAATGGGGGAAACTGAAACAAAACCTTTTGATGTCGTTGCACGCTCGAGTGTAAACTCAGTCTGGGGCGCGCTCACGATGGAAGTACTGGCGCGTTTGGGTGTCGAAACAGTGGTCACCTCGCCAGGTTCGCGTTCGACGCCGTTGACTGTAGCCGCCGCTCGCAATCCACGCATCGAAGCTCTCTCGATCCTTGACGAACGCTCTGCGGGCTTTTACGCACTGGGTCTGGCGAAGCGCACGCATCGTCCTGTCGCCTTAGTCTGCACTTCTGGATCGGCTGCGGCCAATTACTGGCCTGCAGTGGTTGAGGCCTCCACGAGTGGGACGCCACTTCTCTTGCTGACTGCTGATCGTCCGCCGGAGTTGCGTGACTGCTCCTCGGGGCAGACCATCGATCAGCTCAAGCTTTACGGCGCTTACGTGCGTTTCTTTACGGAGTTGGCGCTGCCAGAGGTCAGCAGCGGGATGTTGGCCTATCTACGCCAAACGCTCGTTCATGCGGTCAACCTTTCGATGGCATCGGATTCAGGCCCCGTCCACCTGAACGTCCCATTTCGTGACCCACTGCATCCCGGGACGGATAACTTAAAGCCGGTCGTCGATGCAGCCACACTGGAAGCAGCCTCGACCGTTATCACACGCCCCTGCGAGGCGGTCTTCTGCGGCGGCCGGCTCGATCAAGTCGCGCTTGAGCGCCTGAGCAGCCACCGCAAAGGAATCATCGTTGTCGGCACGGAAAATCCGCGGGGAGGGGACGAGGACTTTTCTGACGCGGTCGCCATGATAGCCGACAAGCTTGGCTGGCCGGTGTTGGCTGATATTCTTAACCCGCTGCGCAACCACGCCGGAGAGAACCCTGCGCTCATCACCTGCTACGACACCTTCCTCCGCGATTCTGTTCATTCGAATCACTTTCGTCCGACCGCCGTTCTGCAAATGGGCACTTTGCCCACCAGCAAAGTATTGCGTGCCTGGCTCGGCTCGCTCGATGCGGTTTCCTTTCTGCTAACCTCGCGCCCGTTCAACACCGATCCCTTGCACCGCATCGCGATGCCACTGTATGGCGATGCGCATGAACTGGCCGAACACCTACAGCATCAGAGCGTTGAATCCGAGTGGGCGAAAACCTGGGCAGTGCTTGACCGGGATACGAGGTCTTCTATCGATGCCCGTATGGAAGCGATGGACACTCTCTTTGAAGGTAAAGTGTCGTGGATACTTTCAAGGCATTTGCCCGTGGGCACACCGGTCTTTTTAGCCAGTAGTATGAGTGTGCGTTATGCTGAATATTTTTGGTCGGCCGGTAACCGAGCGCACTCCATTTTCTGCAACCGTGGTGCGAACGGGATCGACGGCACTTTGAGTAGCGCGCTCGGCCTCGCCCACAGAGGTAAGCCTGCGGTCTTGCTGACGGGTGATCTTGCCTTTCTCCACGATAGCAACGGCCTACTTGCGGCCAGACAGTTGAAGGGGAGCCTAACTGTTGTTATCGTCAACAACCACGGCGGTGGTATCTTTGAACACCTCCCGGTCGCTCAAATGGATCCGGCCTTCGAGCAGTATTTTGCCACTCCGCAGGATGTTGATCTGGCAAAGCTGTGCCAAGCTCACACTATTTCGCATCAAGCCGTGACAGACTGGGACTCTTTAATTGAAGCGGTATCGGTTCTCCCGCAAGCGGGACTACGCGTCTTGGAAATACAGACCAATCGTAAGGTCGACAAATCGGCTTTGTCTTACTTCACCCAGCTGCCGTGAATTTGGAGCATCTTTTTTTACAGCTAAGGCTTTGTTTAGGGTCTGTTATTTTTAAGCAATCTCCCCATGATTTTCTGATGAAATGTCGCAAATTAGGATCCACTCTATTTGAAACCTCCAAAGTCGGTTTTGGCGCATGGGCGATCGGCGCTAGTTGGGGTGCGCAGGACGACAGCGATTCCCCTCAAACCCTACATACCGCGGTCGATGCGGGCATTAACTTAATCGACACAGCAGCCGGCTATGGCGACGGACATAGCAGAACATAAATGGCCAAGGAACAAATCAACAACCCGCTCCACGGAATGACCCTTGAGAAGATCGTGGTCAGCCTGCAGGAATTCTATGGCTGGGAAGGCCTCGGTGAACGCGTGAAAATTCGCTGCTTCAATGATGATCCCTCGGTCAAATCCAGCCTCAAGTTTCTCCGCAAGACACCTTGGGCGCGCAAGGAAGTGGAAGATCTCTTCGTCTATACCCTGGAGGAATATGGGGAAAATGAATAGGTAGGGCGTCTGTCCCGCACGCCATTCGAATGCGGGCAAGTCCGGCTTATAGCGATCGGAATGATCGCCATACCTTGACCCCATGGTAAGGGTCCTTGCCCGCCTAGGTGCTTGCGTCCATCGTCTGCGCACGCTCTCATGTCTGCATGTCCGTACTCGAACTCCCCAACTGTCCGAAATGTGATTCCTCTTACACCGGTCATGACGGCAGCCTCATCGTATGTCCGGATTGTGAGCAAGAGTTTACGCGTGAGTCTATAGAGACTTCTGATACTAAGGCGGTCGAATTTCGCGATGCCTTTGGCACGCGGCTGCACGACGGCGATAGGGTGACCGTGATCGATGACCTTAGAGTCGGAGACACTTTATCCACTCTGAGAATAGGCACTAAGTTGAAGAATATCCGCCTCGTCGGCGGCGATCACGATATCGATTGCAAGATCAAGGGGTTTAGCGGGATGAAGCTGAAGACGGAATTTGTGAAGAAGGCCAACGAATGAAGCTTAGTTTAGCCCAGTTCGAAGTGGCCCGCGGTGACGTGGAGACCAACCTCATGCGGATAGAGTCGTTGGCGGCGTCTGCCAAAGCCAGTGATGCCGAACTGCTTTGCTTGCCGGAAATGTGCACCACCGGATTTGACTGGCAAAGAAATCGTGAACTACTGGATCGCGCCGTCGATCAGGCCCATGCGGTCGCCTCCATTGCAAAGACCCACTCGATCGCGGTTTGCGGTTCTTTCCTTGTGAAGTCTGAGTCCGGTCGGGCGGCCAATTGCTTCCATTACTTCGATGATAAAGGTCAATTACTCACGCGCTACCGCAAGTTGCATCTCTTTACGCTATTCCACGAAGAACGCCATGTCGAAGCCGGTGAGGACTGCGTGTCTTTCGACGCCGCACTGGGCCGCTTTGGGGCATCGATCTGCTATGACCTGCGATTTCCCGAGCTTTTTAGAAGGCTTACAGAGCAGGGCAGTCAGCTGATTTTTCTGCCGGCTGCGTTTCCTCATCCGCGCTTGGAACATTGGCGCACTTTGATCCGTGCCCGAGCGATCGAGAATCAGTGCTTTATAGTCGCGACCAATCAATGTGGCATCGAAGACCACGGAAGCGATGTCGGCGAGACTCGCTATTTCGGACACTCCATGGTGGTCGATCCTTGGGGCGAGATCGTGGGCGAAGCAGGTGAGTCGGAGACTTTACTTGAAGTGGAGATTGACCTCGGCCTTGTTGAAGCAGTACGCAGTAAGCTGACTGCCTGGGCAGACCGCCGGACGGATTTGTTTTAGTAGCTAAGGCGGGACTCCAACAAAAACTACGCAGTCACCGTATCGATAAACGCGGCCTGGTCGTCCGCTTTAAAAAACGCCGTGCCGGCGACCAAGGTATCCGCACCGCGTCCAGTGCAGAGTGAGGCGGTCTGCAAGTCCACACCGCCGTCGATTTCGAGGCGGTAGTTCAAGCCGAACTCTGTCCGCCATGCGTCCAACTGCTCGATCTTGGGCAGCACATCGTGGCGGAAGCTTTGCCCGCCGAAGCCCGGTTGCACCGTCATGAGGAGGACGATGTCGCAGGCCGGCAGAAATTCCTTGGCCGCTTCCGCCGGTGTGTCCGGATTGAGCACCACACCACACAAGCAGCCCTTCGACTTGATGTAGGTCAGCGTTTCAGCTACGGGGTAGTCGGGCTCCACATGGATGGTGATTTGCTCCGCACCCGCATCGAGGAAGGCGTCGATATAGAGGTGCGGATTGTCCAGCATGAGGTGGACGTCGAAAAAGAGCTTCGACCCCGGGCGCAGCGCTTTGACCGTTTGCGGGCCGAAGCTGAGGTTGGGTACGAAGTGACCGTCCATGATGTCCAGATGTACCCATTCCAAGCCGGCGTTTTCGATGACCTTCAGACTGCTTTGGAGGTTGGCATGGTTACCGGCAAGTAGGGACGGCGCGAGTAAGGTTTTGTGCGGGCTGGGCATGTGCACAGAGTGAGCGATGATATGAAGGTATGGCAAGACTTGGCTTTTCTGGCTTGGGTGCTCAGTGCACCTTAGGTCGAGATGATTAGTAGGCACGTCTTTCTGATCTAAG
>DLQD01000149.1:1321-3816 GCA_002480015.1 Opitutia bacterium UBA7441 | reverse complement strand
ATCGGCGGAAAGGGAAGGTTCAACATCCAAGGCCCAACATTGAACTAAAAAGTATTAAGGAAAGTGGTGGTGTGATGCGATCGCCCCACCGGCTCGAGAGCTCTCAGACGATCGGGTCGGAGGATAGAATCCA
Source organism: Opitutia bacterium UBA7441 (assembly GCA_002480015.1). GTDB lineage: Bacteria > Verrucomicrobiota > Verrucomicrobiia > Opitutales > Coraliomargaritaceae > Thalassobacterium. The sequence goes on along the minus strand of DLQD01000149.1, from coordinate 3,683 downwards.
TCCGACTGCGAGGCCTGCGCTTAACATTCCTGATTTGCGGTCGCGCCGTATCGACTCCATAAGCTGAGACCTAACGATGAGAATTTTTAATGCGCTAGCTGACTTATTTTCGATAAAGTCCCGAAAGCTGGCTCCCGGGAGTACGCGTGCGGAGCGCGGGCAGTTCGGCGAGTCTCTCGCGGCAGACTATTGTCAGCGCCGCCTCGGCTACAAGGTGATTGTTCGTAACTGGCGCTGGAAGCGAGATGAGCTTGATATCATTTGCCTGGACGGAGACGTTTTGGTTTTTGTGGAAGTTAGGTCACGCGCAGCTCATGCCTTGGTCGGAGGCTTTCATTCAGTGGATGCGCATAAAAAGAAAGTTTTGCAGCGGGGGTGTAAGGCCTACATAAATCAATTGCAAAATCCGCCGAAACACTTCCGTTTTGATGTGATAGAAGTTTCCATCTCCGAGGAGGGTGCGGGTGACGTTCGCCATTACTGCAATGTGCCGCTCTTTTCTAAACACTATACTAGCAAGTTATGAGCCCAGAAATTGAAGAAGTCAGGCACCCCTTTCTAAAGGGATTGAGTAAACACCGGGGAGCGCCGCCGACGGTGGCCGTGATCTTTGGTGCTTCAGGAGATTTGACTGCGCGCAAGCTGGTGCCTGCGATTTTTAATCTCGGACTGGATAATCTGCTCCCCGGCGAGTTTCATTTGATCGGCTTTGGCCGAAAGCCGATTACCGACGAGGACTTTCGCGAGATGATGGATGGGGCGATCGACGAGTATTCCCGTCGCCCCTTGAACAAGGAGATCTGGGAGCGTGTTCGCCAGAATATGTCGTATCACGCGGGTGGCTATGATGAGGCCGCTGCCTTCGATTCGCTGGCTGAAAAGATTAATCAGATCGAAAAGGATCTCGGTCGTGACATGCAACGCATGTTCTACGTATCGACGCCACCGGCCGTCTTTGAGCCGATTATCAAAAACCTCGGTAGCAGTGGCATGGCAAAAGTCCATGTCCACACCAAGCTTGCTTCGAAGGTGGTGATTGAGAAGCCGTTCGGCCGTAATTTGGATTCCGCGCGTGAGCTCAACGCCGTCATCAATGATGTCTTTGAGGAGCCTCAGGTCTACCGCATCGATCACTATCTGGGTAAAGAGACGGTGCAGGATCTATTGGTGCAGCGTTTTGCCAATTCGATCTTCGAGCCGATCTGGAACCGTGAGTTTGTGGACTGCGTGCAAATTACTGTGGCGGAAAGCTTGGGTGTCGGGTCACGTGGCGGTTACTATGATACGAGCGGCGCACTGCGTGATATGATTCAGAACCATACGATGCAACTGGTGGCACTGACCGCGATGGAGCCGCCGGTATCCCTTGATCCCGAGTCGATCCGCGATGAAAAGGTAAAGGTCATCAAGGCGATCCAACCCTTGAAGCTTATGGCGGAGGGAGGCGATGTGGTGCGCGCCCGCTATGCCAAGGGCTTGGTCAAAGGCGAACCGGTCAAGGGCTACATGGAGGAGGCAGGCATCCCGGCTGACTCCTCGACCGAAACCTACGCAGCGATGCGCTTAGCGATCAATAACTGGCGCTGGCAGGGCGTACCTTTCTATATCCGTTCCGGTAAGCGCATGGCGCGTCGTGCGAGTGAAATAGCGATCCAATTCAAGCGTCCACCTGGCATCCTCTTTTCAGAGGGCGATAAGTTTAATGTCGCTGCAAATACGATGGTTATCAGTATACAGCCTGACGAGGGTGTGACTCTGGTCATGAACTCCAAGATTCCCGGTTTGGAAACCCGCACCCAGCCGGTTAAAATGCACTTCAGCTACTCGACCACCTTCGGCTCGAACACGCCGGAAGCCTACGAGCGCTTGATCCTCGATGCGATGGTTGGCGACAGCACCCTGTTCATCCGGGGGGATGAAACGGAGGCCTCTTGGAAGCTGGTCACCCCCGTCCTGAAGCATTGGGAAGAGTGTGGGCAGTACGGACTCGAAGAATACGCCGCCGGCTCTTGGGGTCCTGTTGCAAGCGAGCGTCTACTTGGCGAGCGTCAACACCACTGGCGCCGCTCGGGTTGAGCGACGACTCGCATTTGATACGATACAAACATGCTACACATTGAAGAGAGCATGGAGACTACAATCACCAAACAGTGGCTAAGATGAAAGATTTAATCGACGTATTACCCGGGCTGCATTTGCCTGTGAGTGAAGTCACCGATCGCCTCGAACATATGTGGGAGAGCGATGCCTCAGGGTCGCCCTCGGCCTTTCGGGCGTCGCAGATGAATGTGGTGCTCCACTTCGGGTGGGAGGTGACCCCGGAAGAGGCTCATGAGCGCTTCGATACGCTGCTGGCTTTTGC
>DLQD01000149.1:0-1229 GCA_002480015.1 Opitutia bacterium UBA7441 | reverse complement strand
GAGAATTGCGGGCACTTGGGTAATCAAGTCTCGGTTTGGTTGGAGCCCGACTTGCCGTCGTATCACTGGTTCTGTGGGGTTCCAGGCCATCGCATTGAAGAGTATTTTGGGAATCTTTTGATCGGCGTACGCCGCTGCATATATGACAGCAGTTATGAGGGCGAAGACTTAAGCCTCCTGGATTGGCCCGATCCCACGCGTGTTGGCGATCTGGCTATGGCGCGCTTGCTACCCGTGCGTCAAGCAATTGGGCAATATTTGAGTGGGTATGGGATCGAAAGCCTCTGCCGTGGCCTAGAACTGGTCACGATCCGGCACAGCGCCGGCATGACGGGGGAGGCGTTGCGACTGAAGCAGTGGATACAGAGTTGCCTGGACGATTGTCCACAGTGCAGTGACTGTTCCGCGCTGAAGGCTGTATATGCAGTCGAGCCTTACGACAAAAGTGATACCGAATGTTCGCTCGGGTTGGAATTCACCTATGCGGATGAGCGTTATTTCAAGTGGCGCAAGTTCTGTGAAGGATCGATGGGCCAGATCGAGGCATCGCTCGGTAAACCGGAAGAAAAGATTTCCACACGGATGAAGCCGTTGGGGCCCGAGCAAATGATTGCCGAGGCTTTGTTTTTCTAGAAGTGCTCTCCTAGCGAAAACTGCGACAGTCGCAGCACAGCTTGGAATCGAGAGACAGGAATGCCGATTCGACTCTTTCCAACGAGCGCTCCGGTGGACGACTATTTTAATGCATCCAGGGCAGCCAGTACATCACCAGCTTGTCCGGCGGTCGATGCCTTGAGATCGCGCCAGACGAGAATGCCATCTTTGAAGAGGTAGGCTTGGCGACTGAAGCGACCTTTGCCGAATGCATTGCAGACAGCCCCGTCGATATCGGCGATCAACGTGAATGGGAGCTGATACTTATCCTTAAATTCCGCCTGTGTTTTGGCAGTATCTGATGAGACGCCGAAAATTTTAACATTGCGCGCCTCCAGTTCATCCCAGCCGTCGCGGATGCTGCAGGCTTGTTTCGTGCAGCCTGGGGTCATTGCCTTGGGGTAGAAGAATACCAAGGTGGTCCCTTCGCTGAGGGCCGCGCCGAAATCGATAGTCTCGCCTTGGTCGGTCAGTGCTTGGACTTGTGGAGCAGAGCTGCCGATATCGAGCGCTTCGGCGAAGAGAAAGTTATGTAAGAAAGAAAAGATCATAATTGCAGTGAGAAACGGTTTCAT
>DLQD01000070.1 GCA_002480015.1 Opitutia bacterium UBA7441 | reverse complement strand
AAGGACGGTATCGTCAAGGGTGTGACTGGCAAACGTGCCATCCATCTAATGAGCCCTGAAGACCGCAAGAAGGTGCCCGAGACACACGAGATCTGGATCGATATCGGTGTGAAGAGTCGAGAAGAGGCCGAGGCATACGTCGGTGTCGGCGACACTGCAGTTTACGACCAGAGCTTTGAGCTTATTCGCGGCAGCATAGGCGTAGCACGCGCCTTCGATGATAAGGCTGGTGCCTATGCAGTGCTCGAGGCGGTACGCCGACTGAGAAAGGATAAGCTCGACGCCCGTGTCACCGCTGCCGCCACGACACAGGAAGAAATAGGCACTCGCGGTGCGATAACAGCTGCCTTTTCCGAAAACCCTGATTTCGCAATTGCAGTCGACGTTGGACACGCCACCGACTCACCCGATTGCGATCATCGCAAATACGGCAGCTTCAAGCAAGGCGGTGGCCCGATCGTTTGCCGTGGTCCGAACATTAACCCGATCATCTACGAGCACATCATCCGTGCGGCCGAGAGGAACAAGATCCCTTATCAGATTGAAGCGGACCCTCGTCCCACTGGAACCGACGCCCGTGCGATTCAAGTCGCGCAAGCTGGTATCGCGACAGGGCTGCTTTCGATCCCGCTACGTTACATGCACACCCCTAGTGAAATGGTTGATCTCGAAGACATCGAGCACACCGTACAACTGCTGGTTGCCGTTGCGCGATCCTTTAAAAAGGGCGAGCGAGGGATTTGGTGAGTAAGAAACCTCAGGTTATTGGCTGGAAAGAAACAGTTGATCTCCCCGATTGGGGCATTGGCTCGATTCTCGCGAAAAGTGATACCGGCGCTCGTCGTTCTGCACTGGATGTGCACAATATTATCGAGTTGCCGGGCAACCGGGTGCAATTCGATATTGTGCTTGATCGTAAGGACCGCTCACACACGAAGACGATCATTGCGCCGATTGACCATCAGACTCATGTCCGGTCCAGTAATGGTGATCAGCACGAGCGCTACTTCGTACGCACAAACGTGACCATCCACGGTTGCACCAAAGAGGTGGAGTTTAGCTTGGTCTCTCGCGAAAGTATGATGTGTCGCATCCTACTCGGGCGAAAAGCCTTGGAAGGTGATTTTCTTGTCGACTCTTCGCAAAAACACGTCACTCGACCTCGGCGTAAAGTACGCATGATCGACGACTTATTGTAATCCACCCTCGGAGAGGTATCCTTCCACTGTCAGGTCTCAACGACCGCCCAGTCTGGATTCGTCTACCACCAATTCTTGATATGAATTTAGCCATTCTTTCCCGCGGCCCTAGACTCTATAGCACTAAACGCCTTCGTGAGGCCGCGATCAAGCGCGGCCACAAAGTTCGCGTTTTCGACACGCTTAAGTTCGGCCTCTACCTTCGGCAGGGCGAGCCGGATGTCACCTACGCCGGCAAGCCGATCACACACTACGATGCCATCATCCCCCGTATCGGCACCTCCGTCACCTTTTACGGAACAGCTGTTGTGCGTCAGTTTGAGCAGATGGGCTCCTATTGCCTGAATACAGCAGACTCCATCCTTGCTTCACGCGATAAGCTATCTTCCATGCAAGCACTCAGCCGGCATGATGTCGGCATCGCCGAGACGGCCTTCGTTCGTAACCAGAAGGACATCCTGCAAGCGATCATGGAAATGGGTGGTGCGCCGGTCGTCATCAAATTAATATCCGGCACCCAAGGTGTCGGCGTCATTCTGGCCGAGTCCAACAAGGTGGCTGAGGCTATCATCGAGACACTTTCCAGTGTGCAGCAAAACGTGCTCGTACAGAAGTTTGTCTCCGAATCCAAGGGGCACGACATCCGTGCTTTCGTGGTCGGTGATCGAGTGGTGGCCGCGATGCGGCGGACTGCTGTGGGGCAGGAGTTTCGCAGCAACGTTCACCGTGGTGGACGGACCGAAAGGGTCAAACTGGATGAGGCCTACGAGCGAACCGCTGTGCGTGCGGCTCAAATCTTAAATTTGAAAGTCGCTGGTGTCGACATGCTTGAGGGTAAGGACGGGCCCGTCATCATGGAAGTCAACTCCTCTCCCGGACTCGAAGGCATTGAAGGCGCGACCGGACTTGATATCGCTGGAGAAATTATTCAATTCACTGAAGAGCAAATCAAGTTTGGTAACTTTAACGTTCGTGAGCGTCTTTCGTTGACGAAGGGCTATACCGTGACCGAATTCAACGTCGCACCCAATGCGCCGATCATCGGACAGACGATCGAGTCCAGCGGCTTGCGTGAGCGTGATATCGTTGTGCTCCGGCTCTCTCGCGGCGGTGAGCAGATCGCCAACCCGAAGAAAGAGCGCGAGATTTTGGAGGGCGACACGCTCCTCTGCTACGGGAGCCAGATTGCCCTCAGCAGTTTCCTTCCTGAGCGCATGCAAAAGAAAAAGCGCCGCAAGCTGAAGAAGATTCAACCAGAAACGTAGCGCGAAGCTTCAGCGAGCGTTCCGCTTCGTAAACGAACCCAGCCACGACCATGTCAGCCAAACGCACTCCACCATTCAAAGTAGCCGGCGAACGCATTCCACTCGGACAATCCCGGGACGTTCGCCTCACGATTTCGGAAACTTACACCGGCGATAAAGTGCGTGTACCCCTGCGCGTCATTCGCGCGCGCAAGCCGGGGCCATGTATTTTTATCACCGCAGCCATCCATGGCGACGAGGTTAACGGCACAGGGATCATCCACGACTTCCTTTTCGGCGATGCCGTCAACCTGAAGTGCGGCACACTCATTCTGGCACCCGTAGTCAACGTCTTTGGATTCGAATCACACGAGCGCTATCTTCCAGACCGACGTGATTTGAACCGCTCGTTTCCTGGCACAAAAAGGGGAGGTCTTGCCAGCCGAATCGCTTACACTTTAATGACCGAACTAGTCGACAAATGCGACTTTGGCATCGACCTACACACGGCAGCTTTCCAGCGTACCAACTTCCCCAATATTCGCGCCGACTTGACGAACCCAGATGCCCGCCGTCTAGCTGAAGCCTTCGGATGTATGATGGTGGTCGACGGCAAGGGACCGCTCGGCTCTTTTCGCCGAGAGGCGACCAAGCGCGGTTGCCCGACAATCATCCTTGAGGCGGGCGAGCCATGGAAAATCGAGCCCAGCATACTCCAGATCGGCACTCAGGGTATCCGCAATGTGCTCTCGGTACTCGGAATGCTCGACGCTCCATTGCTCCGGCCACCATTTCTGGCTAAGGTTCGCAAGACCCAGTGGATCCGCGCGACCGTCGGTGGCATTTTAAAGTTTCACGTCAGTCCCGGAGACTTCGTTGAGGATGGGCAAGCGATCGTTACGAATTACAGTATCATGGGTGTGGAGCAAAGCGTACTCACTTCTCCTGCAAACGGTATCATCCTGGGCATGGCGACCATGCCCGCAGTCAAACCGGGTGAGCCCATTTGTAACATCGCCACCCTGACCTCAAAACAACTCCAGCGCTACCGCATGAAGATGGCGCAAGCAAAGACTGACCCACACGCCCAGGCGCAAACTGATCTTGCAACGAGTATGGACGTGGTTGTTGCCTAGTGAAGAGTCGGGCGCACTGACAGAGACTAATAAAAAATCCGCCCGGGCCTGAAGCCAACGGGCGGATTTGTAAAACATTCTAAGCCTAGACTCAGCCTTTGTAGATCTTGAGTAGAGCGTCTGCTATCTCAGATGGGTTGCGGGCGATGGAGACACCCGCATCTTCCATGGCGGCAAACTTAGCCTCGGCAGTGCCGGCACCGCTGGCAGAAACGATAGCACCAGCGTGACCCATAGTGCGCCCCTTGGGTGCGGAGGCACCAGCGATAAATCCGGCGACGGGCTTTTTAACGTGCTCCTTGATATAGGCGCAGGCTTCCTCTTCCGCGCTACCACCGATTTCGCCGATCATGATGATGGCATCCGTGTCGGGGTCTTCGTTGAGCATGCGGACGGCATCGAGTTGCGAAGTGCCGTTAATAGGGTCGCCTCCGATACCAATACAGGTCGATTGCCCGTGGCCGCGCTGAGTGAGTTGCCAGACGGCCTCGTAGGTCAGTGTGCCGGAGCGGGAGACGACGCCGACGCGACCGGGCTTATGGATGTAGCCTGGCATGATGCCGATCTTGCACTCGCCGGGTGTAATGATACCAGGGCAGTTGGGGCCGATCAGGCGGGTCTTCGTGTTGTGGAAATACAAACGGCGGCGGACTTCAGACATATCACGAACGGGCACGCCCTCAGTGATACAGATGACGAGCGGGATTTCCGCTTCGATTGCCTCAAGGATGGAGTCGGCGGCGAAGGCCGGCGGCACATAGATGACGGAGACGTTGGCACCATGTTGCTTGACGGCTTCGTCGACCGTGTTGCAGACAGGGACTTTTCCCTCCCAGAGTTGACCACCCTTGCCGGGAGTGACCCCGGCGACGACGTTCGTGCCGTAATCGATGCATTGTAGTGTATGGAAGGTACCGGTTTTTCCGGTGATCCCTTGAACGACGAGACGTGTGTCTTTATTAACGAGAATACTCATTGGAATGTATTTTAAATGTGATCGTTTAAGGACTATCCTGCGCTATTGACCTGCGCGACAATGACTTCGGCGGCCTGAACGAGGCTGTCGGCCGGAGTGAGTGCCACGCCACTCTCACGTAGGATTTGCTTGCCAGCTTCAACGTTGGTTCCCTCAAGACGGACGACGAGCGGCACAGTGATGTCGACGTTCTTCGCGGCGGCCACGATGCCCCGGGCGATAACGTCGCACTTCATGATACCACCAAAGATATTGACGAGTATGCCCTTAACATTGGGATCGGATAAAATGATCTTAAATGCTGCGGTGACTTGGTCTTCGTTGGCGCCGCCACCCACGTCGAGGAAGTTGGCTGGGGAGCCGCCAAAGCTTTGAATGATATCCATTGTAGCCATCGCAAGTCCGGCACCATTCACCATACATGCGATGTTGCCGTCGAGCGCTATGTAGGCGAGATTATGCTTGGAGGCTTCGATCTCTTTGGGGTCTTCTTCGTTGAGATCACGTAGTTGCTGGATATCGGGGTGTTGGAAGATCGCATTGCCGTCGAAAGAGACTTTGGCGTCGAGTGCCATCAACTGGCCCTGCTTGGTTTTGACCAGCGGGTTGATTTCGACAAGCATGGCATTCTTATCCCAATACATCTTGTAGAGCCCCGTTAGAATACGAGCGAATTGCTTGACTTGCTCTCCTTCGAAGCCGAGAGCGAAGGCGACGCGTCGGCAGTGGTAGTGGCGAAGCCCCATGGTGGGCGAGATCGGCACGCGGATGAGCTTCTCGGGAGTGGCTTCGGCCACCGCTTCGATATCCATACCACCTTCGGTCGAGGCGATGATCATGGACTGGGCGGTCTCGCGGTCGAGGACGATAGCGAGGTAATACTCGTGCTCAATGTCGCATGCTTCAGTGAAATAGAGCGTCTGGACCTTGCGGCCTTCGGGGCCTGTTTGTGCGGTGACCAAGGTGTTATCGAGCATATGATTCGCGGCATCGAGCGCTTCTTCGCGGTTTTTGACCACCTTGACACCCCCTTTATAGCCGTCGGTAAAAGTCCCTTTACCGCGTCCACCAGCGTGGATTTGGGCCTTCACAACGATCATGTCGTCGCCAAGGTGGGAGATAGCGGTTTCAACTTCTCGGGAATTAGTGGCAGCATACCCGCGTGGGACGGGGACTCCATATTCCTGAAGAAGGCGTTTGGCCTGATACTCGTGGATATTCATCTATATGTGATTGGTGTTAAAGCACGGAAGCGATGTTAGTGCCAAAGCTACAAGTTGGGTGCAATCTCTTTTGAAAGATTTTCGCAAATGAAATATTGTTTGAGCGCATATCGCGCTGAAGGTCACTCAAACGGTGCGAAATTCGCACGCGCCTATAACGCGCAGCCGCGTGCCGTCTCGCAATTCGGGCGGGCGACCAGGCCCTTGATCGGTTCGTCGGGAAAGTGTAGCCTCGCGCGGCCATGATCCAACAGATGGCGGTCACAGATGGCGTCGAGCTCGTCCTTCGTCTGAGCACGACGCATGTCGTGAAGGAATTGTCCGTCTTCATCGACGCCTAGGCCGATGAAGTTGAGGAACTTCTTCATATGATTGATGTGATAGCGCCCCTGCAAGTCGGGTCGACTCGTTGCCACGATCAAATCTTCGATGTAGGCGCGGACATCCCCGAGCGTGGGCTGGAAAAGGGGCTCACCGGCAAAGTGCTCGCGCAGTTGGCGAAAGATCCAGGGGTTGCGTATGCAGGATCGGCCGACCATAAGCCCGGCACTGCCGGTCTCGTCCAGTACCCACTGACCTTTGGCCACGGAAGTGATGTTACCGTTGGCTAAGACCGGGCAGGAGAGCCGCTCTGCGGCACGTTTAATGTATGCGTAGTGCACCTCACTGCGGTAGGCCTCTCTGACTGTCCGGGCGTGGAGGCTGAGTAGGTCCACTTGGTGTTTCTCAATCAATTCCAGAAGGGCCTCGAAGTGTTCGTCGTTCTCGAAACCGATACGCATCTTTACCGTGAAACGACCCTTAATCGCCGCCCGCAGACAGCCGAGCACTTCGTTCACTTTGGACGGCTCGCGGAGAAGGCCGCCGCCGACGTTTTTCTTATATACCTTGGGAGCGGGGCACCCCATGTTGAGATCAATCCCGGCCACCGGCAGTCCAGTCCGCTCGATTGCCTCAACCGTCCGCTCTAAATCGGGTAAGCTCTCGCCAATGAGCTGGGCAAAAACTGGGCGACCGGTATCATGGTGGCAGATGGAGTCGACGATGTGTTGCTCTAAGTTAGAGTGACCATGAACACGAAAGTATTCCGTGAAGAGCAAATCCGGAGCCCCGTATTTACCCAGTAAGCGTATGAAGGGCAGGGTGGTGACATCCTGCATCGGTGCGAGCGCTGTCCAAGGTTGGCCGAGGATGATCGGGTCGGGTAGGGGCAGCATACGACTACGAACCTTGCTCCAAAATGCGTGCTAGAATCTCCGTCATATCGTCGACCGATTCGATCACGGAACGGGCTGTGTAAATCGGCTTACCCGTGGCCAAAGCCAGCACCATGGAGTCACTGGGGCGGGCATCGATCTCGATAATTTTATGCCCGAGTTCGTTCTCCATCGAGACGATGAGCCGAGCAAAAAAAGTTCCTTCATCCACGTCGTTGATCACAACGCGCTCCACCTCGGCGCCAAGTCCATCGAGTAGTGTGAGCATGAGATCGTGAGTTAGCGGGCGCTCTGCTTGCTCGCCATCGACAGCACGCTGAATAGCCTCACCAATGCCTTGATCCACATAGATGACAAAGGTCTTCTCTCCGCTAGCAAGGAAAACAGCGCACCCACTTGAAGTGGGCATGACGCCTTTGATCAGGACTGGAACGACTTGGTTATCCATTGAGTGGTAATTATTATAGTCCGGGAAGGTTTGTTGGCAAGCCTCCGGAATCATTGCCCATCTGCGATTTCATGGCCTTCATCATCTTGCGACCTTTGCCACCGCGCATCATTTTCATCATTTTTTGCATCTGGGTGAATTGCTTAATCAGGGCGTTAACATCGCGCACCTGGACGCCGGATCCGTTGGCGATGCGCCTTAAGCGGCTGCCGCGTAGTAGGCGCGGGTTATGACGCTCTTGCACGGTCATCGACAGAATAATCGCCTCGGTGCGCGCCATTTTCTTTTCCTCTTTCTCGCCGATGTCGACGCCGCTCATACCCGGCATCATGCCGACAATGGAGCCAAGTGAGCCCATTTTTTTAACCTGTTGCATTTGCGAGAGGAAGTCTTCGAGGTTGAAGTCCGCCTTGCGCATTTTTTCGGCCATCCGTTCAGCTTCATCCTGGTCGATCGTCTCCTGAGCTTTTTCGACGAGTGAAACCACATCGCCCATCCCGAGTATGCGGGAAGCCATGCGGTCGGGGTGAAAGAGGTCAAATTCGTCTGACTTTTCACCTGTGCCGATGAACTTGATCGGCACATTGGAGATCGATTTCATCGAGAGAGCGGCTCCCCCGCGTGCGTCACCATCGAGCTTGGTTAGAATGATACCGGTGCAACCGACGGCTTCATTGAAGTGCTTGGCCACGTTGACCGCTTCCTGACCGAGGGCGGCGTCCGCCACGAGTAGAATCTCATCGGGTTGGACTGCATCTTTCAGCCGTTTGATCTCTTCGATCAGGTCTCCGTCGATCTGGAGTCGGCCGGCGGTGTCGAAAATGATCAGATTGGCATCAGCATTTTTAGCTGCATCGAGGCCGCGCGTGCCGATTTTAATGACATCCTTCTCCTCGCGGTCACCGTAAAAGATGCATGCTTCATTCTTGGCCAGCATCTCAAGCTGATCGATCGCAGCTGGCCGATACACGTCGCAAGCAACAAGGGCAGGGCGGTAGTCGCGCTTCTTGGCGAGATAGCGTGCCAATTTCCCGCTACTTGTCGTCTTACCGGAGCCGTGGAGGCCGACCATCATAATACGAAGTGGTTTCTTATCCTCCAGTTCGGTCGCACCTTCACCGAGCAGCTTGACCAGCTCGTCGTGGATGATCTTGATTACCTGCTGACCCGGCGTGACGGATTTGAGCACTTCCTGCCCGACGCACTGCGCCTTGACCTCGGCCACGAATTCACGGACTACCTTGAAGTGCACGTCCGCGGACAGGAGCGCTTGGCGCACTTCCTTCAGCGCCTCGGCCATGTTGTCTTCGCTCAGCCTGCCGATGCCGCGCAAATTGCGGAGTGCAGTGCCTAATTTATCGGTTAAATTTTCTAACATAATCTTTCTATCAGCCCTGCCTATGTTGAGTGGTGCCCGCTGGCAACGGGAAAGTAATGAACTGCTGGTATCGATCTGCCTATTGAAGGCATACGACTAGCCGGTATATGAAAAGCCCCATCCTTAAGGACGGGGCTTGGAACAAGATGACAGTGAATGTCTTATTTGCCCTTATCATCGTCTGGCGGGGCAGTTGTCTCTTCGTAATCCTCGTCCGCCTCTTCTTCTTCGTCCCATTTCATGGTCTCATCTTCTTCGATCTTTTCGTCAGTGACCGCATCAACATCTGCGAGATCTTTTTCGAGTTCCTCGTCTTCCGACTTGGGCTTGGACTCGTCATCGTCGTCGAGTTCGAAGCCCTCGGGGATGTATTCCAGGATAGCGGTCAGCTCGCTAAAGAAATGGGAGACGCGACCTTCGAGGAAATCAGCGTTCTGTGCTTCACGGATTTCTTCCTCGAGTTCTTCAACAGTCAGGTTCTGCGAGAAATCGATCAAATCGTTGAGCATTTTGACGCGTAGCTTCGTGATATGATCCAGTAAATCGGCGTAGGGCCCTTTTTCCTCGTCGAGCACGTCGGGCAAGGCGAAGAGCGGATCTTCACTCTCCAGTATGCTGTCTTGGACGCGCTTGAGGAGAACAGTCTTGTCCTTTTCCACCTTATCGATACCGAAGGAATAAAAGGCGTCGTCCACCAGCTCATTTTGGAGGCCGTAATCAGAGAGCGGTTCGAGTAGATCGATGATATACTGGAATTGGCGTGGGTCGATGATACCGAGACCATCCGCATCCCAATGGACAGAATCGCTAATTTCGTGAATCCACCAGTTCATATCCTCGCCTAGACGAGCTTTGCACCAAGTAAGTTTGTTAGTAGGTTTCGACATATAATATACAGACGCTTTGCGTAATTGAAAAAAAGCTGCCAAGATGAATTAGAACGCTTTAAACGTAATTGGTTAAAACCCCGTGTTCTTCTTTGTAAAGTGCTTTGTCAGAATATTTTCATATCAGTCTTTTTCATTGTTTTGCGTCAACTTGCTGTTAAAATAGCAATTTTATCTTCAGTCAGATCGTTATGGGATTTATTTACGAAAATATGGTGCGTCCGGTACTCTTCAAGATGGAACCGGAACAAGCACACGACCGCGGTCGCACTGCTTTAATGACAATGGGCGCGTTGCCGACCTTATGTCGATTGGTGCGGCATTACAATCTCGTCAAAGAGGACAAGCCGGTGAAGTTATTTGGTTTGGAATTCCCCAATCGAGTTGGTTTGGCCGCCGGGATGGACAAAGACGGTGAGTTCCCCCGCGCGATCGAGGCCCTCGGCTTCGGCCACGCCGAGGTCGGCACAGTGACTCCGGAAGGCCAACCAGGCAACCCGCGCCCCCGCCTTTTCCGCTATCCAGAACAAAAAGCGCTGATTAACCGCATGGGCTTTAATAACAAAGGCGCCGATGTGATGCTTAACGCTCTAGCCAAAAACTACCCAAAGGGTAAGCGCGGTATGCCGGTCGGGGTTAATATAGGGAAGGCGAAGACCACTCCACTCGACCACGCGGTCGATGACTACATCGCTTGCTTCCGCAAACTGGCCGATCAGGCTGACTATTTTACTATTAATATCAGCAGTCCGAATACGCAAGGCCTACGCGACCTGCAAAGCGCCACTTATCTCCGCGACTTGCTGCAAACCATACGAGACGAAAACCTTGCTCACGCCAAGAAGCTGGGCCGGGATCCACACCCGCTCCTCTTAAAGATAGCTCCGGATCTGACCTACAAGGAGATCGATGGGATTGTGGGTGTTTTGCTTGAGTTGAACTTCGATGGTATCATAGCCACGAATACAACGATTGAGCGCCCACTGGGTTTTAGCAGCAAAGAAACTGGAGGCCTGAGTGGCGGCAGCTTCCTCCGCAAGCGCTCTAACGATGTGATCAACTACATTTACAAAGCGACCGATGGCAAGCTGCCGATCATCGGTGTCGGCGGAATCGATTCGGTCGAAAGTGCGGGCGAAAAAATTGATGCCGGCGCCTCCATGATACAATTATACACGGGTTGGGTCTACCGAGGCCCCTTCTTTGCCCGCGAACTGGCCAAGGCGCTCAAAGCCCATGGCGAAGACTGGATTTAAAGGTATTACGTGCTGTGGATCGCGTTGCCGCCGACGGCCAGTCCAGCTTCCTTCATCGCTTCGCTTAGCGTGGGGTGCGCGTGAATGGTACGGCCTAGGTCTTCCGCGCTGCCGCCGTATTCCATGTGGGTCACTGCGGCGGAGATGAGCTCGGACGCACTTTTGGCGATCACTTGCACGCCGATGATACGGTCCGTCTTTGCGCAGGCGGTGACCTTGACGAAGCCGTCGGTTGCATCGGTCGCGATGGCGCGCCCGTTTCCAGCGAAGTTGAATTTTCCGGATTTGAATTCGATGCCTGCCTCTTTGGCCGTAGCTTCTGTCATGCCTACGCTGGCGATTTCCGGTTCGGTGTAAATGACGTTAGGAATGACGTCGTAATTTACATGCCCGGCCTGCCCGGCGATGCGTTCGACGCAGGCAACGCCTTCTTCTTCGGCCTTATGCGCGAGCATAGGGCCAGGAATGACGTCGCCGATCGCATAAATGCCATCGGCGGAGGTTTTGAAATACTTGTCCACGGGGATGCGGCCCTTGTCGTCTGTTTCGATGCCAGCGGTTTCCAGGCCGAGGCGATCCGTGTAGGGCTTGCGCCCGACCGCGACGAGTACCTTATCCGCCTCGAATACGATCTCTTTGCCGTCCTTCTCAGCTGTGAGGATATTCTTACCTTTTTCTTTTTTCAGACCGGTCACCTTGGTCTTGAGGTGGAAGTTGAGCCCCTGTTTTTTAAAGAGGCGTTCGGCCATTTTAGAAACGTCCTTATCGAAGGTCGGCGCGATGTTGGGGAGAAATTCAATCACCTCTACTTTGGAGCCAAGGCGCGCCCAGACCGAGCCCAGCTCCAGTCCGATAGCACCCGCGCCGACGACGGCGAGTTTTTCGGGAACTGTATTGAAGGCGATCGCTTGGTCGCTGCTCACGACTATCTCTCCGTCAAACTGAAGAAAGGGCAGCTCGATGGACGAGGAACCAGTGGCGATAATGATGTGCTTGCCAGTAAGCACAGTCTCATCGTTCTTTTCCTTGATCCGCACCTTGCTGCCCCCTGCAAGCATGCCGAGACCGTTGAAGACTTTGATTTTATTGGCCCTCATCAAGTGTTGAACGCCAGCGCGGAGCTGGTCAACAGTCTTGCTCTTCTTGGCCATCAGCTTCTCGATATTGATAGAAAGATTCGTCAGGTCGATGCCGTGCGCGTCCGCGCCATGCCCGGCGAAATGATACATCTCAGTGGAGTGGAGCAGCGCCTTACTCGGGATACAGCCCACATTGAGGCAGGTGCCGCCGAGGTGCTTTTCCTTTTCGATGAGGGCCGTCTTTAGGCCAAGCTGCGCCCCGCGAATGGCCGCGACGTAACCGCCTGGGCCAGAGCCTATGATGATGAGATCAAATGTGTTTTCTTCGGACATAGAATGAATTGAGAATGGGTAATGGCGGATAGCAACATGCTCTAGATGCCGAAGAGGAGTCGGCTGGGGTCTTCGATCGCTTCTTTGACTTTGACTAGGAAGGTGACTGCTTCCTTGCCATCGATCAGGCGGTGATCGTAACTTAGTGCCAGATACATCATCGGGCGAGCGACAATCTCACCGTTGATGACGACGGCGCGTTCGGTGATATTATGCAGACCGAGGATGGCGGGCTGTGGGTGGTTGACGATGGGCGTGCTCAGCATGGAGCCATAGATGCCTCCGTTCGAGATCGTGAAGACACCGCCTTCGAGGTCGCTCATCTGGATCTTGCCATCGCGGGCGGCTTTCGCGTAGCTCAGGATATCACCTTCAATTTCGGCAAAGCTCTTCTGGTCGCAATTACGCAACACAGGCACCATGAGGCCCTTATCGGTACCCACGGCGACGCCGATGTCGTAGTAGTGCTGGGTGACGATTTCGTTACCCTCGATACGTGCGTTGACCTGTGGGACGGCTTGCAGCGCATGCGTGACCGCCTTCGTAAAGAAGGACATGAAGCCAAGCTTCAGACCATGGCGCTCGACGAATTTTTCCTGATGTTGCTTGCGAAGCTTCATGACGGCGCTCATATCAACTTCATTAAAAGTCGTGAGCATAGCGGCCTCCTGAGTAGCTGCGACGAGACGCTCAGCAATCTTTCGACGAAGCGGTGACATCTTCTTGCGCGTTTCGCGTTCGCCTTCGATTGAAGTGGAGAGTGCAGGTTTGGCTGGAGTTGATGTAGGCCCTGCCGAAGCGGGCACAGGGGCTTGAGCAGCTTCGAGAATGTCGCCCTTCGTCACGCGGCCATCTTTGCCGCTACCGCTGATTGCGGCGATGTGGACGCCGGTTTCTTCGGCGGCCTTGCGAGCAGCGGGGGAGAGGGATTTATCGTTGGCACTGGCGCTGGACACAGGCGTAGTTGCTGTAGACGTAGCGACCTTCGCAGCCAGTGCTGCGACAGCTACAGGCGCTACGGGCGCAGTTTCTAGGGGCGCAGCTGCAGTTTCTACGGGCACCTCGCTCTCAGGGGCGCTTGAACCGGAGGCACTTTCGTCGATCGTCGCGACTACTTGGCCGATGTCGACCTCCTCGTCGGCTTGCACTTGGATGGAGATGACACCGCTGACTTCGGCGTTGCCTTCGGATGTGATTTTATCGGTCTCCAGTTCATAGAGGACCTGGTCTTTTTCGACGTAGTCGCCGTCCTTGACGTGCCAAGCGGCTAAGATGCCGGAACTGATGGATTCGCCCATCGCGGGAATTTTAACTTCGGTAGCCATAATATAGAAATGTTTTTGTTTGAGAGTCGTGTAGCGATGCGTCACCAGTCGCGTCGCTGTGGGCGGTCTTTCGCCTTATGCAATCGACCCCGCTCGCGCAGGTTCGCTACAAAAAATAGAGTGTTGAACGTTAAAGTGAGAAAGCCGCTTCAATGAGTTTCTTTTGTTCATATTTGTGGACGGCGAGTGAACCGACTGCGGGGCTAGCCGACTCTTTGCGTCCAGCATAAAGAGGCAGTTTGCCGATGGTCTCCATCAGACGCGGGGCTATAAAGCTCCAGCCACCCATATTCTTGGGCTCCTCCTGGCACCAGACAATGTTCTCCGCCTTCGGATAGTTTGCCACGATGCGTTCGAGCAGGTCGGTGTTGAGTGGGTAGAACTGCTCGATGCGGATGATCGCGGTGTTTTTGATCTTCGATTCCTCACGGTAGGCGCAGAGGTCGTAGTAAACTTTACCAGAACAAAATACGATGCGTTTAGCAGTTTTCCGGTTCACAGTTTCATCGTCAAGAATCGACCAGAACTCATTGTCCGTGAAGTTCTCTACCCTAGAAATACAATCCTTGTGCCGGAGGAGACTCTTCGGAGACATGATGATCAGCGGTTTTTTAAACTCGCGCTTCATTTGGCGACGGAGCAAATGGAAATACTGCGCTGGCGTCGTCACGTTACAGACCTGAATATTGTTTTCCGCACAAGCCTGAAGAAAGCGTTCAAGGCGGGCCGAAGAGTGTTCGGGCCCCTGGCCTTCGTAGCCATGGGGGAGTAGCATGACGAGGCCGCTCAAGCGCCCCCATTTGGATTCGCTGCTGGTAATGAATTGGTCAATAATAACTTGCGCCCCATTGACGAAGTCGCCGAATTGTGCCTCCCAGATGCAGAGCATCTGTGGGTAGTCGAGGGAGTAGCCGTAATCGAAGCCGAGTACCGCTGCCTCGGAAAGCAAAGAGTTATGGACGCAGAATTGCGCCTGACCCTCTTTTAAATCGAGTAGAGGGACGTATTTTTCGCGGGTCTCCACATCGTAGAGTACGGAGTGACGATGGCTGAAAGTGCCACGCTCACAGTCTTGTCCGCTCAAACGCACAGGAGTGCCTTCAAGGAGTAGGCTGCCAAAAGCGAGTAATTCGCCCATCCCCCAGTCGATCCCTGTGTTGTCGTTATACGCTTTTAACTTGGTCTTGAGCTGGCGAACGATCTTCTTGTTAGCGTTAAATCCCTCAGGGATAAAAGTCAACTGCTGGGCGATGTGATCCAACTGATCCTTCGAGATCCGAGTGTCATAGCCCTTAAAGTTGTAGGCGGGTTGCTTGATCGCGGTGGAGCCTTCAAACGGGTCCGACTTGTCGTTCGCTTTTGCCGATTCAAATGCAGATTCCAATCGTTTGTGGTAGTCGCTTTCGATCGCTTTAACTTCCTCCTCGGTGAATTCACCACTAGCTACGAGACGCTGAGCGAAGGCGCGCCCGATAAGTGGCATCTCAGAGATCGTCTTGTAGAGGACGGGTTGAGTGAAGGCGGGCTCGTCGGACTCATTGTGCCCGTGTTTGCGCCAGCAATACATGTCGATGACAACGTCGCAACCAAAGGTCTGCCGATAGTCAAAAGCGGCTTCGACTGCCGCCACGACCGCAAGCGGATCGTTGCCGTTGACATGGAAAACCGGTGCTTCCACAATCTTGGCCACATCAGTGCAGTAACGGCTTGAGCGGGCATCCGATGGGTCGGTGGTGAAACCAATCTGATTGTTAATGACGAGATGAATCGTGCCGCCGGTGCGATAGCCCTTGAGCTGGGAAAAGTTGAATACTTCGGCTACGATCCCCTGACCGGCAATGGCCGCATCGCCATGGATGAGAATGGGGAGGACACGCTTTCGGTCCAGGTCGCCTCGGATCCGTTGACGTGCGCGCGCCTTGCCCTCGACAACAGGGTTGACGGCTTCTAGGTGACTGGGGTTGGCCGCCAGGCGGATGTCAACTTCGTGACCGTCGCTCGTCTTACGCTTGGTCTCATATCCGAGGTGGTATTTAACATCACCGTCGCCGTGGATCGTATCAGGCACATAATTCTCCGAAAATTCACGAAAAATGTAGTCGAAGGATTTACCGAGGAAGTTAGCCAAAACATTGAGGCGCCCGCGATGCGCCATGCCCATAACGATCTCGTCTACGCCGTTTTTACTGCAGCGTTCCAGTATGCTTTCGAGGCAGGCGATCAATGTTTCGCCGCCCTCGAGCGAGAAACGCTTCTGACCGACATAGCGGGTCTGGAGAAAGTTTTCGAAATCCTCCGCCTGCATGATCGTTTGTAATATGCGCTGCTTCGCCTCTTTGCTGAAACGGGGGATGAAACATTCGGGCTCAATGCGTGCCTGTATCCAACGGCGCTTGGGTGTCTCCTGAATGTGAATGTATTCCGCTCCAATCGTGTGGCAGTAGGTCTTTTCGAGGCGCTCGATCAGTTCACGGAGCGTCATTTCCGTGCCTCCGAGATAGTTGCCTGTGTGAAAAACACGGTCGAGGTCGGACTCGTCGAAGCCAAGACGCTCCAATGTGAGGCGTGGGTTGAGCGGCTTCTCCTTCGTCAGGGGGTTAAAGGCAGCGATCGTGTGACCGATCGAGCGATAAGCGTAGATCAGGCCGATGGCACGCGCCTGCTTGGTCGCGTCGCTGTCCACTAGCGAGGGGCTGACATTGGCAATGTCACCTCGCGTGCCAACCGCGTCCTGGGCGACCTCGAAGCCCTCGTAGAAAGCACGCCATTCCGAGCTGAGCGTTTCAGGGCTCGTGCGCCAGATTTCGTAATTTTCGTCGATCAAATCGGCATTCCAGCGATTCGCGATTGTTGAGTGCATCATGGATTAGTAGGGAAAAGAGCAGTGAACCGCACAACGATTATGCTACGGAATAAGCTATTCAAATCTTAATGCAGGATTTTACCCATTATTCATAATGCTAATAGTAGGATCGCATATTTTATGCGTGTTGAATGGGGTTAATCTTGACATCAAGCTATTTTTCGCCTTAATGGATCAGACATACGTATGCGGCTTCCTTTAGGTGGCCGCCTGACACCGTGTTTAAAATGTCAACTTACGCGACCCGTGCAGGCAATTTGGCCGAGCCATGGGCTGGATTTTTCGGTAAATCTGTAACCTTTGCCCTCAAGATCTTGGCCGAGCGCGTTCATTTGTCGGCGACTATCAGAGATTGGCAGATTAGCTCCCGGAAGCCAATAACCTGCGAAAGTTCCCGCCTAGCAGGGCGTCTAATTCCCTTGTATTCAAGCCCCCTTCGTCCCGGATCTGATCGAGAAAACGTTCCATGTCCGGCATCTTCTGGAAGCGTGGATAGAGGCGGAGTGGATAGTCGGAGCCGAAGAGCAGTTTCTCGACGCCGACGAGTCTGACCATTTGCCTGAAAATGCTCATGTCGTAGAGCAGGGGACTCGCCGCTGAGTCGTAATACACGTTACGCAGTATCGTCCGCAATTTCGGGTTTTGCTCGAAATAGGCGAGGCCACCGCCCCAGTGAGCGAGGATCATCTTCAACTCCGGTTCCGCTTCGGCCATTCTGACGAAGGCCTGCAGCGGCGTGGCCACCGCACCGGGGTGTTCGTGTCCCGCCGTCTCGGTCACATGAAAATTGATCGGCCAATTATTTTCCACGCACCAGCGAGTCATCGCCTGCCAGTGTGGACAGGTCGCTTTATAGTCTTGCACCCCAATGTGCTGCTCGCCGACACCGCGGAAGCCTAAAGCTTTTGCCGCTTCCAACTGGTCCAGGACCCCTGCATTCGGGTAGATCGCGGCGAAACCAATGAAACGATCCGGCGCGTCCTGCATCCATTCCGCCATCGATTCGTTATGCCAACGGCAGACGGATTCCTGCGTCCAATACCATCCGAGGAGCACTGTTTGCTCCACGCCCGCCGCATCCATGGCAGACAACATTGTGGTCGCATCGCTCCAACCTTGAATACTCGTGCGATCCGACGGCGCAACCAGCTCTGCCCAGTGCAGTTCCCCACGTGCTTCCGCCCACGCACGCGGCGCGGCAACGACTTCGGCAGGGTAGGCGTGTGTGTGGCAATCGATGATTGGTGGAGTCGGCATAAAAACTAACTTTGAGATTTGAAGAATATCCTCAGATACGTGCAATAGGTTTCCGCTACATTATGCCCGAGCTCGCTGAAGTCGAATATTACCGAAAACAATGGCTGCCCGCTTACGGGCAGACGGTGATCGGCATCTATCTGAACGCCGGCAAGCGGGTCTTTCGTGGTGTCGATACTAATGCGCTGCAACGAGATTTGGTCGGACAGTTGTTCACTGGCTCCGAAGCACATGGCAAGCAAATGTGCTTCCGCTTCGGCCCAAACATCTGGCTCGGCGTGCACCTCGGTATGACGGGGAAGATGACGATCCTTTCATCACTGGAAAGTCCCAGAAAGCACGATCACCTTGTCCTGCGAATGGGAGACGAGCGCCAACTGGTCTTTTCCGACCCGCGTATGTTTGGACGTATTCTGTATGCGTATTCGAAGCGTGAGCCTGCCTGGTGGGCGTTGCGCCCACCCTCCATTCTATCCGCAGAATTTACCTTCGAGCGGATGCACCACTTCCTCGATCGTCGCACCAAGTCACCCATCAAAGCTGTCCTTTTGATGCAAGAAACTTTCCCGGGGATCGGTAACTGGATGGCGGACGAAATACTCTGGAGGAGCCGAATACTCCCCAGCAAGCGTTGTGGTGCAATTGGTCTACGAGCGCGTAGAGAACTTTATGCCTGCACGCGTCAAGTCTGCGAGGATGCGATGCGGGTGATCGGAACGGACTGGGGGACACCGCCCAACGACTGGCTCTTCAACCACCGCTGGAAGGATGGCGGCCACTGCCCCCAGACAGGCAAATCGCTGAAACGTGCACAAGTAGGTGGCCGCACTACTTGCTGGTCGCCGGCTTGGCAGCGGTAGTACTGGTATTCGTAGCGTGCGCACTCAATTGTGCACGATTGATTTTTAGGTCACCCGTGCCCTGAAACAGCTTTATTTTTTGTTCGCGCCCTACTGTTGAAATTTAACATAGTCGCTGTGATGAGTAAGCAATCACAGTCGAAACCCAATCTCTACCTCGTCGGCTTCATGGGCGTGGGTAAATCGGCCATAGGTCGCCGGGTGGCTCGCGAGCTGGGTTTTCGCTTTATTGACTCGGATGACTTTATTGAAAAAAAGCAGGGCAAACGCATCCCCGAGATTTTTGAAACCGAGGGGGAGGCACATTTCCGTGATCTGGAACGTCAATTCATCGAAAGCGGGCACCCTGATACGAACTGCGTGGTTTCCTGCGGTGGCGGACTTGTCGTTCAACCGGGCATGAAGGAACGACTAAAGGAAAAGGGCGTTGTTATCTGTCTATTCGCCTCAGTTGAGAGTATTATCGAGCGAACGCAGCGTAATAAAAACCGCCCCTTACTCAATGTCGACGATCCTGCAAGCAAGGTGCGTTCTCTCCTCAAAGAACGCGAGTCGATCTACATGGACTCGGGTGCCTGTATCACGACTGAAGGGCGAACGATTCCTGAAGTCGTCCGCCACATGATTCGCACCTACAAAAGCAACGCACGGAGTTTTAAGATGCAGTCATCGCAGGCCAAATCAGGCACTCTTTAGAGACTCCTTCGAGCCTGCTTCGTCAGCCTCTAGGCGCCCACGTCAGTGATCCAAGCGCTTTCGATCTTGGCCAGTAAGTCTTCCGGGGGCCGTTGTCCTTTGCCCTGAAGGTCCATGAACCCGTGGCTGGATTGTCCAGTGGCCAGTAGCTCACTCTCACGATAGACTTCGTAATCGAAGTGCATGCGGGCACGAGGTTTCTTGCGCATGAACAGGTGGATCTCCAGTCGGTCATCAAATCGGGCGGGGCTTTTATATTCGGCGCTCACAGTAAGTACTGGCAGGAAGAGGCCACGTGCCTCGATTTCGCGGTAAGGAATGCCGATCTGATCGAGCATTTGGATACGTGCGGTCTCAAACCAAACGAGGTAGTTACTATGGTAAACGACATCCATGCGGTCAGTTTCGGCGTAGCGCACGCGGACATTGGTGGAAGTGTGGATCATAGGGTAGAAGCTAAGGATTAGGTGTGATAGATTCAGAATTCCAAATAATAGTATTCGCTAGTTCCAGTAAGCTCGGGTAGGCAGCCAGCGCTCCGGCCTCAAGTAGCTCATCGATACTGTGTGCCCCAGTCGCCACTCCATAGCATATGAGGCCAGCGTTCAGCGCGACTGCGACATCAGTCGGCGAGTCGCCGATGATGATCGCTCCTTCGGAATCTGCATCGATCTGGCTCAGTGCATATTCCGTGAGTTTCGGATCTGGCTTATTCCATTCCGTATCTGAACTGCCGATACAGCTTGGAATATATTTGGAAAACCCTGTGTAGCGGCTGACTTGGCGTGCGGTGTCCCCGTGTTTGTTCGTAAAGAGGGCTTGCGGAATGCGTGCCTTGTATGCGCGCTCAATCAACTCCATGCCCCCGGAAAGAACGATTAAGCCGTCGAACATGATCTGAGGAAAACGTATACGGAAAGCTTTGCAGGCTGCGTCGATCTGCTCGGGGCCAACAAAGAGACTCATTGTAGAGACCATCGGCCCACCTAAACTGCGACGGATCACTACATCGTCTGGCTTGGCGTAGCCTAATGCTGTAACGACCTCCGCGTAGGCGCGAATGATGGCGGCAGTCTGGTCGATCAGCGTGCCGTCCAAATCCCAAAGGATGGCCGAAGGGCGAGGGAGAGTTGTTGGAGATGTCATGATTTAATTGTTCGGGCAAGCCGCCTTAAGTGTTGTTCGAGGGGCCAGTAGGCAGATGCTCCATAGTTCGACCCTGAAATAATTATTGTACACTGACGGGCTTTGCAGGCTCTAGGCCAAACAAGCGTTCGCCTAGGGCGTAAAGGTCTTTGTGGATGCGATCCGCGACAATGTACTCGCTCAATTCGTCCGCGCTATGACTACCGGTAGCTACAAGATGACATTCGATACAGCCCGCTTCGGCCGCGGCCAGGTCGTAGGGCGAATCACCGATCAACATGGCTTCGTCGGAGGCGCACTCCATCTGCTCCAGAGCATAGGCAGTGAACAATGGGTCGGGCTTGCGGTAGGGACAGTCCGACTCGCCGGTGCCGAGGATAAAATCCAGGTATGTGTCGAGCCCAAGGTGCGCGAGGACTGAGCGGCTGTGCCCGGCATATTTATTGGTCAAAACCCCGAGTTTAACTCCGCCTGCTTTCAGCGATTGAAGAAGCCACTTGGCGCCGGGAAGGGCGAAGACATCATCATAAATGATTTCATCAAAATGCGCACGGAAGAGCGGTTCGGCCTCGTCTACGTTTTCTTCACCACAAAGTTTACTGAGTGTAATCGGCACAGATCCGCCCACCGTGGCGCGCACTGTGGCATAGTCGCTCTCCGGTAAGCCGAGCCTACGTTGAGCGTAGGCCACGCTTTTAGCGATGGTCGTGAAATGGTCGATTAAGGTGCCATCGAGGTCAAATAGGATGTATTGCATGATAAATTAGGCTTTATTAGAAAGCGGATACGCTACAGGTTCGATGGTTTATGCATGGCCCCTTTGCCCTCTTTGGCAAGCGTAGGTGTGGGACAGATTGCTAATCATGACGGATATGACAAACAAAGCAGACTGGAGCAGTCGCCGAAAAGGCGATGCTTTCGTCGTCCATTTTTCCGGATCATGGGTCAATGGACAGCCCAAGCCGGATATGCATCTGCTGCACGCTGATATCGAAGCTGAGCCGGAACTGCACACCCTCCACCTCGAAGCAGATCACTTGGTAGGTTGGGACAGTTCCTTGCTCATTGTGATTCGTCAACTCTGTGAATGGGCCGAATCGCAAGGGCTGAGCACGCATCTCGAAGGGATGCCGGACGGAGTACGTAATCTCATCGTGCTCTCTCGCGCGGTACCGGAGAATAAACAGACCCAGGACACCTGCCCGGATGATTTCCTCAGCACTATTGGAGAAACGGCCTTGGCTGCTTATCGTGGGCTTGATGGATACTTCGCTTTCCTTGGCCAGTTGTGTATTGATCTATTCGCTTTCATTCGAGGACGTGGGAAATTACGGAGTAAAGACTTCCTTCTCATTTTACAAGCGGCGGGTGCGCAGGCTGTACCGATCGTCTCTCTGCTCAGTTTCCTGACGGGGCTGATCATCGCCTTCATTGGTGTCATACAATTACAAAAGTTCGCCGCTGATATCTATGTGGCTGATCTAGTCGGGCTAGCCGTGACGCGGGAGCTGGGTGCCGTCATGGCGGGCGTCATCATGGCTGGCCGGACGGGGGCCGCGTTTGCCGCGCAGATTGGCAGCATGCAGGTCAACGAGGAGGTCGATGCGCTGACTACCTTCGGGATCTCGCCGATGCAGTTTCTTGTCGTGCCGCGGGTCCTGGCGCTCATCCTTATGTTGCCACTGTTGTGCGTCTGCGCAGACTTCGTTGCCATGGCAGGTGGCATGGTCGTGGCTGTGACGATTTCAGATGTCAGTGTGTTACAATACTGCCATCAGATACAGGTCGCTGTGGAGTTATCCGACCTCTTCGTTGGCATTTTTAAAAGCGTCATTTTCGGTCTGATCATTGCCCTAGCCGGTTGCTATCGTGGGCTCAATTGTGGTCGGGACGCCAGTTCGGTTGGTCAGGCCGCCACCTCGGCAGTTGTCACCTCGATCACTTGGATTGTCGTGGCCGATGCCATCTTCGCAGTCATGTTTCACATCCTCGGAATCTAATCATGTCGACGAAAGCAGATGCCATCACAGTCAAGAATTTAACTATGGCTTATGGTAATTACACGGTGATGCACTCACTAAATTTCGCGGTGGGTTCAAGAGAGATCAAGGTGATCATGGGCGGCAGTGGTTGCGGTAAGAGCACTCTATTGAAACACCTGATTGGACTGGAGCCACCAGAGCAGGGCGAGATCTATTACGGCGATCAAGCTTTCCAAACCGGCAGTGAGTCTGCCGAGCGCATACGCCGCCGGTTTGGCGTTTCCTTTCAGAATGGGGCGCTTTGGAGTTCGATGACATTAGAGGAGAATGTAGCGCTTCCCCTGCAGCAATACACTGTTTTGAATGCGTCTGAGATTCGTGAGGTCGTCGACTTTAAACTGTCCTTAGTCGGGCTAGCTGGTTTCGGGCATCGCTATCCCTCGGAGCTGAGCGGCGGCATGCAAAAACGCGCCGGGCTCGCTCGCGCCATTGCGCTGGATCCCCACATTCTCTTTTTTGATGAGCCCTCCGCCGGACTCGACCCCCTGAGTTCGCGACGCCTCGATGACCTCATTCTGGAACTGCGCGACGCGCTCGGTGCTACCGTCGTGGTGGTCACACATGAACTGGCCAGCATCTTTGCGATCGCCGATACAGCTCTTTTTCTTGATGCCGAAAGCAAGACCGCACTCTGCGACGCCAACCCGACGGATCTGCTCAACGACTCCACGACCGACCCCAAAGTGCGCCGATTCCTGACACGCGGCGAGAGTGATAACGATTGAACTCCGCCTCTTTTCTGACCAAACCTTAGCTCCCTCCTGTGAAACGTAATTCTCCCAACCCAAAAATCATCGGCGCCTTCGTCTCCGTCATGCTAGGCCTCATCGTCGCGATGGTCATGTATTTCGGCTCGGCTAGTTTCCTCAACCGATCGACTCATTTTATCCTCTTCTTCGACCAATCGGTCAACGGACTGAATGTCGGCTCGGCAGTCAAATTCCGTGGCGTCCCGGTCGGAGAGGTCAAACGTATCATGATCCGTGCCGAGGGGCAGCGCGTGGATTCCACCGCAATCCCGGTCGTTATTGAGATCAACCGCTCTCGCATGGAGAAGGATCTGGGGGTATCAAGCAGTGCTTTCAACCCGGATTCGATCCAGGACTCACTCGATCGGGGATTGGTCGCTCAACTTAATTTGGAAAGTTTTATCACAGGGCAGCTCTTCGTAGAGTTCAGCTTTGAACCGGAAAAAGCAGCGACCACCGTAACCCACTTGGAAATAGACAATGGCATCTCTGAGGTCCCCACGCTCAATTCCTCGCTCGACCAGATCACTGCGGACCTTGCTCAAATTATATCCAACTTTGGTGCACTCGACCTCGATGAGCTCAATGCGAATATCAACGGCCTTCTGGTCAGTGCGACCGCAATGCTGAACGGCATCGACTCTGGTAGCATCAGTCGTTCTATCACAGTCGCCGCCGATCAAATTACCGGATTCGTCTCCTCGGAGGAGTTCGAACAATCGGTGCTTACCATGCGTGGTGCCTTCGAGGAAGTGCGCGACACGGCCAAATCGTTCAATTTATCTGACGGCCCCCTGGCGCACACTATCGAGACCTGGACGGTCCAGATTACAGAGACACTCGACAGTCTGGATGCGTTAACCGCCGACGCCAGCACGCTACTCAAACCGGGATCTGACCTGCGTTACGAGTTTGAAAATATGCTCCGCCAACTAGGCCGTGCAGCGAGTGCGGTGCGCTTACTTTCCGAATACTTGGAACGCAACCCAAATGCCTTGCTGACCGGACGCAGCGAGGAGGAATAAACGTTTACTATGAAAGCCCCTGTATTATATATCATCTCGTTGGCCGTTCTTCTCAGCGGATGTGTCAATCTCAAGCCGAAGGCCGACCACACTCAGATCTTCACCCTTGCAGCCGATGTTCCGGTCGCCGCCGATCTGGAGGGCCAGCCCATGGTCTACGTCACTCGTGTCGAGGTACCGGGCTTTCTTGAAGATACCCGCATCCTCTACCGCTTGGCCAATGGCGAACTCGAGTCCTTCGCGGGTGCCCGCTGGACGGATGCTCTTGATGAGGCCTTGCCCCGTGCCATCGCAATGCACCTCCAATCTACCAGCCGAGCCAACGTCCGGGCCTACTATCCCTGGTCGAACACCACACGGGAGGCTGCCAAAGTCGCTGTCCAGTTCGAGCGTTTCAGCGCCAACGCTGCGGGCCAGGTCGAGGTCGTAGCCCAATGGCAGATTGAGTCGCCTGATGGCCAGACCAAACAAGGCCGTTACATCGCGACAGGTCTGCAATGGGACGGCAGTGAGGTCGCCAGCTACGTCGCTCAACTCAACTCGGGTCTTGCCGGCCTCGCCGAAACCATCGCCCGCGAGTTATAATCCTCCGTTCTTTCCCTAGACCGATGTTATGTAAGCTCCAGGAGTGCTATGTCTGGATCTTTCTGGCCGTCAATATTCTGACTGATCTTATTTGCTCGAGAGGGACTCACCACCCAATAGCGTGTAAGCGGTGTAATCAGGCCACAATATAGGGTTGTAGGAGCGTCAACATACGTTCGGGCACAGAGCCGACCAGATAGAAACCTTCGTCGCGGGCTTCTTCCTTGCGCACGCCACCTTCGCGGTGGAGGCGGGCGACGAGGTCATAGCGCTCATGGGGGATCAAAAGTTTGAGCTGCGCGAAGTCGGCTTCAATGATGGCTTCCATCTTGTCATGAAGCAGCTCAAGTCCTGCACCGGTATGGGCGCTGATGAAAATAGCTTCTGGGTATTGTATCGACAAATCCTCACGTGTGGACTCGTCCCAGAGTAGATCGATTTTATTGAATACGGTGATGATTTTTTTGTCCTTCGCGCCAAGTTCGCTCAAGACCTTGAGTGTTGTCTCTGCATGGGCATCGACCTCTGGGCTGTTGACGTCCAGCACGTGTATCAAAAAGTTAGATACGATGGCTTCTTCCAGCGTAGCTTTAAAGGCGTCGACAAGACGGTGGGGCAGGTTGCGCACGAAACCGACCGTGTCGGTGATAACGAGTGGCTGTCCGGAGGGCAGGGGACAACGCCTCGAAGTCGGGTCGAGGGTGGCGAAGAGTTTATCTTCTGCCAGAATGTTAGAATGGGTCAATTTGTTGAGCAGCGATGACTTCCCCGCGTTGGTGTAGCCGACTATGGCACAGGTCGGCACGGGGACTGTCATCCGCCTTTTACGCTGTGTCTCCCGGTGCTGGATGACACTTTCCAGTTCACGCTTCACGCGGGTGATCTGGGTGCGCACCATGCGTTGGTCAAGTTCAAGCTGGGTTTCACCAGCGTCGCGCTGCATGGAACCGCCGCCGCGTTGACGGCTGAGGTGTGTCCAGGCGCTTTTCAGGCGTGGCAGGTTGTGCTCTAGGCGAGCGAGTTCGACTTGGAGCACGGCTTCCTTGGTCTGCGCGCGGTCGCCGAAAATATCGAGGATCACCTCTTGGCGATCGATGACGAGTATCTTGTCTTCGGCAAGTTGCTCCCAATTGCGCTGCTGAGCCGGAGTTAACTCGTTATCGAAAATAATAACGTCACAATTGTGTGCTTTGGCCTCCGCGACGAGTTCGGCCGCCTTACCGGAGCCGACGAGGAGCTTGGCCTGCGGCTTGCGTATCGCCACCATGCGCTCGTGCATAATCCCGAAGCCGAGCGTGTCGACCAGTTCGCGCAATTCATCAAGTAAGCTGCGAGTATGGCGTATCGTATCGTCGGGGAGCGTCACACCTATTAACATGGCGCGTTCGACTACTGTGGGTCTTTCTTTAACGTCGTGCACGGTCTCTGGGTCTTTGCGAATGCGAAGCTGAGAAGGTAGCCTTCTTTCGGCGTTAATCCACCATGAAATGAGGATATTTTGGATTCATTTTTGATTGGCTAGGCCTGCTATTATGGCTTCTTCTGGTGGTATGTTTAAAGCGTCCGACCTTTTCGATTTCCCCGAGTCCTTACCGTTTAGTAATTTCTTCAGACCTGATTCGGCCCCGTGGGAGTGGTTGCCTTCAATCAAAGAGGCATTGGCGGGATTTGATTTTCCTGAGCGCGCGACCGATCTACCCGCCGGTCTGGCGGTGTCGGGAGACGTTTTTATCCATCCCAGCGTTCAACTGCCGGCCTTCGGTTCGATTCAAGGGCCCACCTATATCGGCGAAGGCTGTGAACTGCGCCCGGGGGTGTTCATCCGCGGCTTCGTCATCGCGGGTAAGGGCTGCGTGCTGGGCAACTCCTGTGAGTTCAAAAACTGTTTACTGCTCGACGGCGTGCAAGTGCCACATTTCAGCTACGTGGGCGACAGTGTGCTCGGTAATGCAGCGCATCTGGGGGCGGGCGTGATCTGTTCCAATCTACGACTCGACCAAGCCACTGTGCCCGTCATCCTGCCTGATGGCTCCAAACAAGACACCGGTCTGCGCAAGCTCGGCGCACTGGTTGGCGACCGGGCAGAGGTGGGTTGTAACTCGGTGCTCAACCCGGGATCAGTTCTCGGCAAGCGTGCTTTGGTTATGCCGTCTATGGCCTTTCGCGGCACACTGGCGACGAACACGATCGCCTTCAAAAAAGAGCCGATCCTAAACGCACCGCGAATGGACGAGTGATGAAGTGTAGAATTTACGGAGATCGTGGCGTCTTACTCTCATCGTTGAGCGAAGCGGAGCGCTCTAGGCTCTTGCATCGTGTCGAGTCAGGCCTGCCTCCGGCTTGCGACGAATACGTGCTCGGCTATGACAGTATTCTGCTGATCGGTGCGCAGACAATTGCAGTCCAGGAGTGGCTAGAGCAAACGAATGGAACTGAGGTTCGCGCTATCAAGCCGTCGGGCTGCCGAATCATTGAGGTCGACTACACCGGTGCAGACTTGGACTCGGTGGCCCAAGCCTGTAACTTGACTGTGACTGAAGTGATCGAGCTGCACAGCGCCCCGGTTTACACCGTGCGTATGATGGGCTTCAGCCCTGGCTTCCCATATCTGGATGGCTTGGATCCGAGGCTGCATCTGGACCGCCGTTCTTCGCCGCGCGACCATATTTTGCCCGGCACCGTCGCCATCGGTGGGGCGCATGCTGGCATTTACTCCGTCGCCAGCCCTGGTGGTTGGCACTTGTTGGGGCACACGGAACTGAATCTCTTTAATCTCGATGCGGCCAGAGATCTAGACCCGGACCCCGCCCAAGTCTTCGCTCTGTCCGTTGGCCAGCGAATTCGCTTTCAACCGATGTCAACCCCATGATTGAAATCCTATCCATTGGATCAGGTCTGTCCTTGCAAGATGCGGGTCGCAGCGGCTGGCGCCGTTTCGGGGTGCCGTCGGGTGGGGCGATGGATCGTCGGTCCATGACCCTGGCTAATACCTTGTTGGGCAATTCGACGCAAGCTCCCGTCTTGGAAATCGCCCGTTTGGGCGTACAGGTTCGCGTCCTGAGCGATGCTTGGATCGCGCTCGCAGGCGCCGACTTCTGCAGCCTTTTTAAAGCGGGCACGGCGAGGCTGGTTCTAGCCGGAGAGGTGCTCGTGTTCGATCAACGGGCATCGGGCCTCTACGCCTACCTTGCCGTGCCTGGTGGCTTCCGCGCCGAACATTGGCTGGGCAGCGCCTCAACCGATTTGCGCAACGGGATGGGGTGCGCGCTCCGTCGCGGTGATCGGCTCGAATCCCTCAGGGCAACGCCGAATATAACGACCGAAGGTGTAGCCCGCCGCGTGGCGATCGAACCAACGGATCAGATTTGCGAAAATCGTGCGCATTTTGAGCTCTACCGTGGCACCCAATACGAAGCCTTCAGCGCCGCGACACGAGAAAAGTTCGTGCGTAGTGAATGGACGATCTCGAAGCGCTCAGACCGCACTGGCTATCGCCTTGAAGGTAATTCGCTCGCGGTGCCTGCCAGCATTCCAAGCGAGCCGGTACTTCCGGGTAGTGTGCAAGTGCCGGGTAACGGCCAACCGATCATCACGATGCGCGACGGTCCTACCGTCGGAGGGTATGCAAAAATTGCTTTCCTCAAAGCCGACGATCTCGACCGTATGGCACAGTGTGCGCCGGGGTGTCTATTATCTTTCTCATGGCTCGATTAATCCTCAACTGCGACCTTGGCGAGGACGAATCACTCGAGCTGACCGGGCGACTGGTCTCTCTCGTCGACGCAGCCAGCATCGGCTGTGGCTACCATGCGGGGAACCCGGAAAAAACCCGCGCCGCGATCCAGTTGGCGCTCGCAGCGGGCATCCTGATCGGTGCACATCCTGGCTTGCCAGTGGACGGCGGCCGTGGCACTGACTTGCCCACAGTCCAGGAATTCCGCATGCTGCTGGAAGAACAAGTCGGCTCATTCCAGAAAGCCGCTCAATCTCTCGGTGCTTCGACATCCTACATTAAACTTCATGGCACGCTCTATCAAGCCGTCGAAATCGATAAGGCCTTGGCTGATACCTATATCGAATTTCTTAAAAAACGGACGCCTACGCCTGCTATTTTCGCCCTAGCGGGTGGTCGCTTTGCCCGGGTTGCCGAAGCATCGGGCCTCCGCGTCTACCACGAGGCGTTTGCAGATCGCGCTTACCAACAGGATGGCTCGCTCTTGCCACGCTCAGACGCGTGTGCCGTCCTCACTGAAGCAGAGGCACTACAGCGATTCCGGCAGTGGAAAGAGCAGGGGGCTTTACGAACGTGTGACGGCTGCCTGATCCCACTGAAAGCCGACACATTGTGCGTCCATGCTGACAGCCCTGAGGCGATGGGTATGATCGAATCGTTACGACGCTGGCTCTGACCTGCCATGACCACGGCGAGACCACTTTTGTTTTGATCAAGGTGCACGCCTACAATAATTAGCTAGCCTAAGAGGTCACACTTCGTATCTAATTTCCAGCGTGAGTATTTCAAAACAGAAAAAAGCGTCCAAAGAGCTCCTGCAGGCTGCGCATAAAGTCTATCACTACCGCCGGGATCTGATCTCGGAGGGGCGCTTGGTCGAACTCGATAAGGCAGTCGGAGAGCTTCAGGCTTTGACTGAGGATAAGGCAGTTAAGTTAGAACCGCTCTCTGCATGTATGGGGCGTCTCGATGCGCTCCTACGCAAGATCGGTGGTAAAATCTACCCGAAAACCTTTTGGAGCGACAATCTGGAGGTCGCACTGGTCGCCGCCATTATTGTGATCGGTATTCGGACCTTCTTTTTTCAGCCTTTTATTATTCCCACGAATTCGATGTATCCGACCTACAGTGGAATGAATGCGGTCGTTTATGAGGACAAAAATGAAGCACCCGCCGCACTCACCAGGGCCTTCCGCTTTATCACCCTCGGCGCGCGGCATAAATCTTTGGTCGCAAAAAACAGCGGCACTGTGCAGGTCGTGGGCGAGGAAAAAGTCAAAGGCAAGAAATGGTTCTTCCTGCCCACCGTGCTGTCGGAATACACCCTCCAGGTCGGCGGAGTGCCTCATAAAATAAGGGTTCCGGCCGATTTTGACATGTCCGCAGCGATCCAGCGAAGCTACCCGGAATCAAAAATCGTGCGTGACCCAGACAGAAGCTACTGGGACCTGGGCACACGTGTCGAAGCTGGCGATGCCATTCTGCGCTTCGATATTACCCTGGGCGACGCATTGTTTGTCGACCGCATCAGCTACCATTTTAAACGTCCCGAGGCGGGCGACCCCTTCGTCTTCAGAACTCGTCATATCCCAGGGATCGAAGGCGATTCCAAAAATATCGTCGATAAATACTACATTAAACGTATCGGCGGTATCGGCGGCGAGACCCTCGAAATTAAGGACAGTTCATTGTTGGTCAACGGTAAGCCGCGGACCGAGGTGGAAGCCTTCGCTCGGAATGCCCGCAAAGAGGGTGAATATGGAGGCTACGTTTATCCAAGCAGCAACCCTGCGAATCCTCCTAAAATCCTGACCGGACCCGGCGACTCAACGGAGATTCCCGAGGCTACGTTCGTCGCTCTCGGTGACAATTCCGCTAATAGCCTCGATAGTCGCTACTGGGGATTCGTTCCCGAAAAAGCTGTCATTGGCCGTGCGATTTTTATCTATTATCCCTTTACGAAACGCTGGGGCTTGGCCGAATGAGGATAAAGAAACCTCTTTCCAATTCCTTAAGATAAAACGCACAATATATATTATGTCTAATTTGTTTTAAGAGGAGGCCCTCTTGAGTCGGCTGTCTTGGATCAAAGCGGTGTTTCCCTACAAGCTACATATTTTACAATGAGCGATACGCCTCTCTTTAACTGGTTAAATGAACGCACTGCGGGTGTGCTCCTTCATATTAGCTCTCTGCCGTCCGACACGGGGATTGGGAACCTCGGTGCTGGCGCTTACCGGTATATTGATTTTCTCTGCGCATCTGGTATATCTGTTTGGCAGATCTGCCCACTCGGACCGACCGGTTATGGCGACTCGCCCTACCAATGCTTTTCGGCCTTTGCTGGAAATCCTTATTTTATCGATCTCAAACCGCTCGTCTCTGAAGGGTTGATCACGCACGAAGAATATGGCCACTTAGCCATGCTGCCACACGACCACGTTGACTATGGAGCCATCTATGAGACGCTCTGGCCACTCTTGCGGACGGCCTATGAGCGTTTCAAGGCTTCAAAGAAGGATTCGTTGTTGGATTATGGTTCTATCCGTAAGTTTCGTAAAGCTCAGGGCCACTGGATCGAAGATTTCGCCCTTTTCTTGGCGCTTAAGGAAAATTTCGGGGGGTGCTGCTGGCTGGATTGGCCGAGCGAGTATCGGGACGCCATAAAGGCCAAGTCCGAAAAACACTCCAAAGAGATCGTCGATACCTCGGATGCCCACGTCTTCTACCAATATCTTTTCTACGCACAACTCGCCCAGTTACGTGCTTACGCCGGCACCCAGGGCGTGGAAATTTTGGGAGACGCCCCGATCTTCGTTGCCCTGGATAGCGCCGACGTATGGTCCAACCCTGAACTTTTCCAGCTCAAGAAAAACGGACAGCCCAAAGCGGTCGCTGGCGTCCCGCCCGACTACTTCTCGGCCGATGGACAGCTCTGGGGGAATCCTCTCTATAACTGGGCGGTCCATGAAGAGACGCAATTTGCCTGGTGGATCCAACGGATACGATCGAACCTCGAGTTCTATGATATTGTCCGCCTGGACCATTTTCGCGGGTTTGAATCCTACTGGTCGGTGCCGGCCGGAGAAGAAACCGCACGCAATGGCAAATGGCTACCCTGCCCTGGGCTAAAGCTCTTTGAGGCCATCCGCAAGGCCTGCCCCGAGGCCAAGCTGCTGGCCGAAGATCTTGGCGTCATTACCGATGAGGTCAATGAACTGCGCAAGGCCACCGGTCTGCCGGGGATGAACGTCTTACAATTCGCTTTCGGCGGCGAAGCGGACAATGCCTACCTCCCGCATAATTACGACCGCAACTCTGTCGTTTATTCGGGCACGCATGATAATGATACAACCACAGGCTGGTATCAATCGCTGGATGAGGCGACCCAAGACCACATTCGCCGCTATCTCGGTGTTTCGGGCGATGTCATCGCTTGGGATATGATTCGAGCCGCGATTAAATCCAGCGCCCTACTTGCCGTCTTCCCGCTCCAGGATCTCCTAAGCCTCGGTAATGAAGCGCGCCTCAACACGCCGGGTTCCCCCATCGGCAATTGGCAGTGGCGCTATCTTCCCCACCAGCTCGATCAACTCCAATCAGGTAGTGCTGCTTATCTGCGTGAGCAATTGAAGCTCTACGGGCGGTAATCAAAACTTGAGTATTGCATCATCTTGAATGGCTCTAAGCTCCGCACCGCAGTAGCTACAGGAGCGGTTATACGTATGCGTCCTCCTTTAGGTGATAGCTCCATTGATTAGTCATTCTTTCAACCGCCAAATCCCCGGCATTTTATGTAGCGCTTCGCCACGCCCCGGCAGGCGGGATACGCTTTTAGGATCCGCGCCAAGTGACGATCGAGCGCCCTCTTTTCGAAGGGTCGGTCACTGAAGGCGATCACCCGGTTTTCGTATCCATCGATCCGATACATGACAGTCTCCTTGAATCGCTCCTTCAACACCGGGGATTTAAATAGGGGTAGATGCGCGATCTTATCCGGCTCGATGCTGTTGAAGATCAGCATGCCACCGGGTTTGAGCAAATCGCCGAGCGCTTCACACCAAGCAGCATCCATCGGCACGCAACGCACTGGCACCCCCTCGTGCTCTGCATAGAGGTCGTCGATAATCACATCGTAACTGGCCTCGCCCTCCCCTTCGTGCACCCACTCGACCGCATCGCCGGCAATCAGCTCGCACCCCTCGGAGCATTCAAAAAAACCGTCCGCGATCGAGAGATGAATCGGGTCTAGTTCCACACCAACGATGCGTGTGGGATTGGCGAGCTCTCGAATCTGTCGGCCGACCGCCCCCGCTCCAAAGCCCAGAATTAAAACGTCTCGCAAAGAGTCTGCTGGCCGGTGTAAGGTAGGTAGTGTGATCAGATCCCAGATGGAGCCACATAAAGGACGGGACGGATTCCATTGTGAATGGTTGACCCCGTTACGATAGAGCCGGATTGAAGCGCCCGCGTTTCGCACTTCGTAGTGGTTACCCTGGATCGTCTGCTGCCATATAATAGCCATTCTATGATTAGAGATTACTGATTCTCAGCCTTTCATTCTACGCACGACCATGCCATGGGCTTCTTTGGGCACCCAGTCTCTCCAATCGTCGTCACCCGATTCGATCTTTTTCATAATCTTTCGCCCCGTATTGGCCAAGAGGCTCGGGTCGCCGACCCCGATCGGTACGATCCGTTTGTTTTGCAGGAGATGCTGGTAGAAATACTGCCAGTTCTCGGGTGCCTTAAAATTCTCCGCCGTGACCAGTTCCATGCTTTGTGTGTTGTGCCATGGGTAGACAAACAACTTGACGCTGTTTTTAAACAAACGCCCAAAGGATTCCAGGACTCCGCCCGGGAGGTTGGCCGCCCACTTCGCTTTAAAGAGTTCGTTGAGCAGACCGATGCTGAGGATGATGGCAATCGGCTCGGCGGTGTAGCGGCTCAAATAGGTCGCAATCCGATGGAACTCTGCGCTACGGCTAATCAAGACCGTCTTACCGAGTGCCTGAAGCGCATCTGCGCGATCGATGAAATCCTCGTGGTCGACTGCGCCATCACGGAGTAAATTGTTCATACTGATCTCGCAGATCTCGAGCGCACGCTCTTTCTGCGAGTCACTCATCACCTCGGAGAAAGCCTTGCGCGACTGACGGATCATATCCAAGTGCAATTTAAGCACTGGGCTGAAACTGCCGCGCAGTAAAAGGATTGGACGCTTGTAGAGTGTATCCGTGGCTTGGACGATCTCGCCCTTTTCGTTGAACATGGCCGCATCCGTCAAGCCACTCTGCACAAGTTGTAAGGCGCACAGACGGTTGTCTACGTAGCGGAAACCTTGACCCGAGAAGCGCAACATG
>DLQD01000083.1 GCA_002480015.1 Opitutia bacterium UBA7441 | reverse complement strand
TTCTTCGCGGAGTTCGAGTAGAGCCGTCGTATGAGTCGCTTCCTTCGAGTGTTCGTTCTTTATGTAGAAAGTATCCATAGCCACGCCCCGTTCGGTAGCGATACGGGCGAAGCTTATATCGAAGCCCTTTTTCGAGATGAGGCGTGAAATCTGATAGAGCAGGCCGATGCGGTCGCTTGCTTGCACTTCGATGATCGTCTGCTTGAGGGAGAGCTCGTGGTAGACATCCACGCTTGGCGGGAAAGGGGCGGGCAGCATGTCTTTCTTCTTCTTGCTCGCGGCCAGCAATTTGGATTCAAGCTCGGTGATCTCCTGCATCAATTCTTTCTCCTCGACTAAAGCCTCTGTCAGCCGCTGCTCGAAAACCTCCCGAGCCTTTAGGCTGGAGACAACACCGCCATCAGGGTCCATGATGTAGAAGGTATCGATCGAGATATGGTCTTTGCGAGAAATCGCCTTCGTGCTCACGATGTTAACACCTGCTAAGGTCAGTGCTCCAGCCAGTTTGTAGAAGAGCCCTGCACGATCCCAGGTCACCACGTTGACCACGGTCATACTGAGGTCGATGTCGTCATGCCAGTCGATGATGGGAGCGAGTGAGCCCATCGAATCAGCCGCTTGAATTTGGGTGAGCAAGCCGTTCACCATGCGTAAGTGTAACTCAATCTCAGATTGCTCCGTATTGATGAAATAACGCTCAGGAAGCAAGCTGAAGTGCGCCTCGATTTCCTCTTCGGAGATGCCCTGAACCTTCCTCTCGACTAGTTGTTGATGCAGCATGCGGATCAGGTCCTTTCGCTTTTGTTCGATAATGGCATTGTCTTCAAATTGCTCGAGAGTTCTAAGGTGTAATGTGCGGTGCATTGCATCCTTGTAGCTATTCCAAAGTGTGGGTGCGGTTCCGCGAGCATCGCAATAAGTGTGTACGTAAAGAAATCTAAGTATTTGCGGGTCTTCGACAAATTTGGCAAAGGATTCCGCAGTTTGAGGATCATCTAGATCGAAGCGTTGCCAGAATCGTGCCATTTCCAAATGGTTGCGGATAATAAATAAAATTTGTTCTTGCTGCTCCGTGCCGACACCGAATCGGTTCAAAATTGGCTGGGCGATTCGGACGCCGGCAACATCGTGATCTTTGACTCCCTCTACTTTACCGATATCGTGGAGAAGAAGGATCAGATAGAGGAGCAATGGGTCATCGTTCTTACGTAATTCCTTTTCGTAGCGTCCATATTCTTCGTCGTGTTTGGAAAAAACGCGATCGAGGTGGCGGATCGTGCGAAGAACATGGGCATCGGCAGTGTAACGGTGGTAGTATTCGTGCTGCACCATGCAAGTCAGCGCACCAAACTCTGGGAGATATCGCCCGAGCACGCCGAGCTCGTGCATCTCCAGGAGTGTGGGGTAGACCTCGCCTGGGCTGCGCAATATCGCGCAAAAACTCTTCGCTGCAGACGGGCTGTTGATAATCGAGTGATCGATCAGCAGAATGGACCGGCTGATCAGGTAGCGCAGGTTGGAGTC
The DNA here is from genome assembly GCA_002480015.1 of Opitutia bacterium UBA7441. Classification (GTDB taxonomy): domain Bacteria; phylum Verrucomicrobiota; class Verrucomicrobiia; order Opitutales; family Coraliomargaritaceae; genus Thalassobacterium. The sequence goes on along the minus strand of DLQD01000083.1, from coordinate 5,661 downwards.
AATTTTAGCCCCGAACTGCTGTGCAAGTCGGAAAATACGGATGAGCCGTACTGGGTCTTCGTTAAAGACTTTCTGATTATCAGAGGAGAGGACTTTGTTATAGAGCTGAAAGCCCTCGACCCTCTTCACGGGCAGGTGCTGGTGCGCACGCAGGGCCTCGCGGAAAGTTATGCGACCGCTGCGACCGCTCTTTGCTTCGATGGCCATGCGCTCTTTGAGCATTTCGCTCGTCCGGTAGATCGTGCGTGCGGCCGTATAGTAGTCCTTCATGAAGGATTCCACGCGTGCGAAGATATCTTTTTGCCGATAGTTGAGGAATTGGGCGATGACCGGCTGCTGCTCTAGGTCCAGTATGTCGGTCGGGCGCCGATTTTGGAGGTGTAGCTCTGTGCGCGTGCGTAACAAGAAGTCGTAGGCATCGACCATCGCCTGCCGCTCGTCGTCGCGCAGGAGTTGGGCCTTCACTAAATCACGGAAGGAGCGGAAGCCGTATTTGATATAGGCCATCCAGAGGATATTCTGATAGTCGCGCAGGCCGCCGACTCCGTTTTTGACGTCCGGTTCCTGGAGGTAGATCGTATCACCCGACTTGGCGTGGCGCGCCAGCTCATCCTCCAAGCGCTGTTGGATGTAGATTTTCGAATTTTCTTTTTTGCAGAAATCATCAAAGCGGCTGCGCATGCTCTTGTAGAGGGGCTCCGAGCCGCAAATTACGCGCGATTCCAGAATCGCGTTTTTCGACTGCACTTCTTTGCGGCACTCTTCGATTACTTCCTTCGCGTTGCGCGACGCGTGGCCCACCTTCCAACCTAGATCCCAGAGAGGGTAGAGGATTTCCTCAGTGACGACCTCCTGGAATTTAGCGAAAGCTTTACCTTCGGCTTTTACCGGGTAGAGGAACATGATGTCGATGTCGCTGTGCGGGTTGAGTTCGCGCCGGCCATAGCCGCCCGTCGCCAGAATCGCCATCTTGCAGGGTAGAGTGCCGTACTGGGTCGTATAGAGGTCGAGTGCGGCCAGAAATAGGTTTTCGATCACTACGTCGGTCATGGCGGCGCGCGCTTGGCAAACTTCCAGCCCAGACGTCCCCTTCCTATGTTGGCGCTCCAGCATGACTTTTTCCAACTCGACATAGCGCTTATAGGCGGGCAACTGCTTGCTGCGGGAGACGCCGGGGTCGAAAACAAGCCGTTTTTGTGCATGTTGGTGGAGACGGCGGTAGAGCGGATTATCTTGTATGGGCATAGCCGGGTATTTTCTTTGGATCAAGGAACCCTGTTTTTGAGCGGCTCGTCAAGTGAGTTCGGGAGACCGTAGGCGGCTCGTTAAATAATTCGCTTTCGTTTTTGACCCACTATTACTTTCTGCTCTTATGATACGTTCGTAATCAATCGAACTTTAACACATACATATATTATGCAAATCGCAGAAGGAACAGTCGTCGCTATGGACTACGCGCTTAAAGACGACGAAGGCACGCTACTAGATCAATCTCAGCCCGGCCAGCCATTGGCTTATCTCCACGGGTATAAAAACATCATTCCCGGCCTCGAAGCCGCACTTGTCGGCAAGGCTGTGGGTGATACCGTCGAAGTGCGCGTTGCGCCAGAAGACGGCTACGGCGTACCAAATCCTGCGCTGGAGCAGGTCGTTCCCCGCGACCGCTTCCAGGGTGTCGAATCACTTGAAGTTGGCATGCAATTCCAGGCCAGCACCGATCAGGGCCCTGTCTCTGTCCGCGTCGTCAAAGTGGAGGAAGATAATGTTACCGTTGACGGGAATCATCCTCTCGCGGGTAAGCATCTCAACTTCGATGTCACGGTGCAGGAAGTGCGCGCTGCGACAGAGGAAGAGATCGCCCACGGTCACATCCATCAGGGCGGCGGTTGCTGCGGCGGCGGGGGTGGCGGCGAAGGCGGTGCCTGCTGCAACGACGATAAAGAAAGTAAAGAAGGCGATTGCGGCTGTTCGCACTAAGCTCGACGCACATTTCATACGAGAGCGCCCCATCGGTTGATCCGGGGGCGCTTTTTTGTTTTCGTTAAAATTGGTCGGTCACGAGCACGGTGGTGGGCGCGTCTGCCTGCAGGTGTGCACCGGTCACATAGGGTTGCAGGTAGTTCCCGCCTTTGTTCAAGGCCTTGCCACTGGCTTGGTCGGTGACTTGTCCGTTCACGATATGGATCAGGCGTGCGCCTTCGCCGGCGGGAAGTTCTATCGTATCGCCAGGCTCCAGCTCAAATTTGCGGATGCGAAACTCCTTGCAGTCGGCGAGCGTCTGCGTGCCCGCTGCGATTTGGACTGGTTCCGGCTCGAAGTCCTGAAAATCGATGGATTTGAGGGACTCTTCAATGTGGAGTTGGCGCGGGGCTCCATCTAGACCGAGACGCCCCCAGTCGTAGACGCGGTAGGTGGTGTCCGAGTTTTGCTGGATCTCCAGGATCAGGTTGCCTGCGTCGATCGCGTGCATGCGGCCGCTCTCGACTAGGATAGAGTCACCCGCTTTGACGGCGAAGCGGTGCACACATTCCTCGGCTTGGTTGTCTTCGAGCGCTTGTGTGAATTGTGCGCGAGTCACGCCTTTTTTTAGGCCGACGATGAGCGAGGCGCCTGGATCGCACTCGGCGATATACCAGTTTTCGGTCTTCGGTTCGCCGCCGAGGGCGGGGGCGATGTCAGCTGGTGGGTGGACTTGCAGCGAAAGGCGCTCTTGGCAATCGAGCCATTTGATTAGGATCGGGAAGGGCTCTGAGCCATCGCGACCAGGGCCCAGTATGTCGGCGGCGGACGCTTCCAGCAGCTCGCGGATGGTCTTGCCTGCCAGAGCGCCTTCGGCGACCTCGGACTGCTCGCCCTCGCGATCGACTAGTTCCCAGCTTTCGCCGATTACCTTGCCCTGGGGCAGTGTGCGCCCCAGCTTGGCCTCGAGGCCCCGGCCTCCCCAAACGCGTTCCATGTACAGTGGTTTGAATGTCAGTAGTTCCATAGCAGGTTTCTGGCTGGATTTTTTGCAGAATGCGATACTGAATCGAACCTTGTGATTGACGCGTCTGCGTATAAATTAACCACTTTTTATATGTCACGAAAAACAAAGAAGAAAGTCGCCAAGCGCACCGTTGTCTCCCAGCCCCGCAAAGCGCGCTCTCGTCCCGTTTGGGCCTTGCTATTCTTCACACTCGCCGCGCTCGTAGCGGTTTCGGTCTTTGATTACAATACAGAGCAGTTCAATGCAACCGATCCAGTCGACCCGAACCTTGTCGGCTTCTTCGGTAGTTGGGTCGGTTTCTACGGATTTCACTTCCTCGGCGTCGCGATTTTTCTGCTGCCGTTGTTCCTTCTCTGGTTCGGTGTCCGGCTGGTCATTCAGCAAGATCACGGCAAGCGTCTCTTGACCGCGATCGTATCGCCATTAAGTATTATATGCGCGTCCGGCCTGATTGAATGGATGAGCCCTGTTGCTGACGCAAAAGGGAGTCTATTTGAGGGGCAGATTTCCAATCACTTTGGCGGCGTGATCGGAGAGTTACTCTACGCGCGCATGTTGGAGCCCTACATTGGAACCTTTGGTGCCTTCCTTACCCTAATGATGGGGCTGCTCATCGGCTCGATCCTCGTCTTTACTGACAATCTTGGTCGTTTTCTCGACTATCTGCAAAATACGTATCGCGCCTTTCTCGCCAAGAGGGTGGAATCCAAGGGTGCTCGTAGCGTCCGCAAGGCTGAGCGGGCGGAAGCCAAACGGCTTGCTAAAGAAGAAGCCGCGCAGGCGAAAGCCCAAGCGCTGGCCGAGCGTGCCACTGCGAAAAAGGATAGATTCAAAAAAGGCAAAAATGCCGAGCTGGAAGCCCCAGTCGATGACGAAGAGGAAAGCTACGACGACGGCCGCAAACCTTCCCTCCTGAGTGGAGCGCCCACGCCTTTGCCCCCATCCACCAAGTTGCCGAAGGCCGCGCCCCTCAAGAATACACAGGTCCCTAAGCCCGTTTCCGAGCCGGAGGTGTCCGAGCTGAAAAAGCCCGCCCTCGACCCGGCCACGATTAAGATCATTTCGGGTGAGAAGACGGAGAAAGCTGTCGCCAGCATCCCCGAGCGCCGTGGCGATTATGTTTTTCCCCCGCTCAGTTTGCTGGCTGAGGCGCCGGACAGCAGTCGCGCAACCCCTGAAGACCACGCAGGCACCATGCAGGCACTCGTCCGTACACTCGATGAGTTCGGAGTGAAGGTCATTCCGGGCGAGATCCATACCGGCCCGGTCATCACCCGCTATGAGGTCACACCCGCGCCCGGCGTCCGCGTTGAGAAGATCGTCAACCTCGACAAGAATATTGCTCTTGGCCTCAAAGCACTCTCTGTGCGTATTCTGGCTCCAGTTCCGGGCAAAGGCACCGTCGGCATTGAGGTGCCGAACAAAATCTCCCAGGCCGTCTGCATGCGCGATATCGTCGAGTCCAAAGCCTGGGCTGAGGCCCATGCCGAGATTCCCATCGTCCTCGGTAAGGATGTTACCGGCAAGCCGATGGTAACGGACCTGACCAAGATGCCCCACGTGCTCATCGCCGGTTCCACTGGTTCGGGTAAGACCGTCTGCATCAACGCCATTATTGCCTCGTTGCTCTACCACTCCGGCCCCGAAGACCTCCGCTTCATCATGGTCGACCCCAAGGTCGTGGAAATGCAGATGTACAACTCGCTCCCTCACATGCTCATTCCCGTGGTCACCGAGGCTAAGAAAGTGCCCGGGGCCCTGAAATGGCTCATCGCCGAGATGGAGCATCGCTACCAAGTCTTTGCCAAGACCAACGTCCGTAATATCGCCGGCTTCAACGCCAAGATCGCGAAGGACAAGGAAGAGCAGGCGAAAGCCGACGCCATGGACGCCGAGATGAGTCCCGAAGAGCGTGCCGCCCTCCAGCAGATGCAAGTGCCCCGCGACGATGACGCCTTCGAGATACCCCGTAAAAAGTTGCCTTACATCGTCTGTGTGATCGACGAGCTCGCCGACCTCATGATGGTCGCCCCCGCCGACATCGAGACCTGCATCGCCCGCATCGCGCAGCTCGCCCGCGCCGCCGGCATCCACCTCATTCTGGCCACCCAGCGACCCTCGGTTAACGTCATCACCGGCGTGATCAAGGCCAACTTGCCCAGCCGCATTTCCTTCAAAGTCGCCTCCAAGATCGACAGCCGCACCATCCTCGACGGTGGGGGTGCTGAAGCGCTTATCGGCAAGGGTGACATGCTCTTCATCCCCCCCGGCACCTCCAACCTCGTTCGCGCCCAGGGTGCCTTCGTCTCCGACGATGAAATTAACGCCATTGTCGACTTCCTCAAAGAGAAGAACGACCCGCCGCAATTCGCAGAAGATGTGCAGAAGCAGATCGACGCCGGCGGCGACGATGCCAGCGGCGACGACGGTGGCCCCACAGATGGCGACGAGCTCCTGCCGGAGGCCATTGACGTGCTCCGCTCTACCAAGCGCGCCTCAACCTCCATGCTCCAGCGCCGCCTTCGCATTGGTTATAACCGTGCCGCCCGCCTCATGGAGGAGCTCGAAGAGCGCGGCATCGTCGGGCCCGAAAACGGCTCCAGCCCTCGCGAGATCATGGTGGATCTGGATTCTATGTGACGCCACGCAATTTAGAGCATTTCCATGAATTATAG
>DLQD01000019.1 GCA_002480015.1 Opitutia bacterium UBA7441 | reverse complement strand
ATCGGTCAATGGTCGCTTCGTCCAGTCGGAGCGGGTCTCGGTCTTCGCCAAGCGCACACGGAGTAGGGTCTTGAGCAGCTCGCTCAGGGAAATGGTAGAGGACAGGCCCATGAACCCGGAGCTGCGCTGGGTGTCGAAAATGTTCTTCGGTAAACCGCCGCAGGCGCGATGCAGGATGTTCAAGTCCTGTTGAGCGTCGTGCAGGATCTTGACCGTGCCGGAGTCAGACATCAGCTCGGCCAGCGGCGACCAATCCTCGATCGCAGGTGCATCAATCAATTTGCAATGGCCGTCAGGGTAGCCGATCTGGATCAACCCCAGAGTCGGATAGTAGGTGCGGTCCCAAATAAATTCAGTATCTACGCCAACGGCACCGGCTTCGCGCGCACGGCGCACGGCATCGGCTAGGGCTTCAGTTGTACTTATCATAAAGCGACAAGCGTCGCTGATTCCACGCAGGATGGGAAGGAGATTTTTAAGGTAGTCGAATGGATTCTATCCTCCGACCGAATGCCCGGCGATTTCCCACCCACCAATGGAGCGATAAAATCACCCTACTACCGCTCTCTACCTATCCGGAAGCCGCTACTCCCGGAGTGTTCCCGCCGCCTTCTCGTCCAAGAACGACTGGTAGGCCGTGGCCACACCCTCTTCGATCGGAATGCTCGGCGACCAGCCGGTTTCCTTGATCAGGGAAATATCGGTCAACTTCCGGGGCGTGCCGTCGGGCTTGCTTGTGTCGAAGGTCAATTCGCCCTCGTAGCCGATCACACTCATGACGAGTCGGGCGAGGTCGCCAATCGAAATATCAGTGCCGCAACCGAGGTTCACCCAATCGGGCGGATCTTCGAGCTGAAGCAGATGGAGAATGCCAGCCGCAGCATCGTCGGCGTGAAGGAACTCGCGCAGCGGCATGCCCGTGCCCCAAATCGCGACTTCGGCTGCGCCCGACTCCTTTGCTTCATGAAAACGGCGAATCAGGGCGGGGAGAACATGCGAGTTTTGAGGGTGGTAGTTGTCGCCCGGCCCATAGAGATTGGTCGGCATGGCCGAGTGATAGCAGACCCCGTATTGGCGGCGGTAGAATTCGCACATCTTGAGTCCGGCAATCTTGGCGATGGCGTAGGCTTCGTTAGTCGGCTCAAGCGCCGAGGTAAGCAGCGACTCCTCACGGATCGGTTGCGGGGCCATTTTTGGGTAGATGCAAGTGCTGCCGAGAAAGAGCAGGCGCCTCACACCCGCCTGGTAGGCCGCATGTATGGTATTCTGCGCGATGGCTAGGTTTTCATACATGAACTCTGCGGGATAGGTGTTGTTGGCGTGGATCCCTCCGACTCGGGCAGCGGCGATCACCGCCACATCCGGATGCACCTCCTCGTAGAAGGCCTTGACTGCGGCCTGATCCAGCAAATCCAGCTCACTGTGCGTGCGAGTGACCAACTGGTCGTAGCCCGCCGCTTGCAGCGCGCGACAGGTGGCGGCACCCACCATGCCCCGGTGACCGGCAATGTAGATTTTTGAGTCTTTGTTCATTGTAATACTCCGTCTATTCAGGGCAGCCTGCTTCGTCGGATTCGGGTCGCCCACGATCGCGAGTGCTGGCCGCCAAATCTTAACCGATTCCAGCTACGCATGAAATTCAACTCAACCGTTCGTCGCTTGTTTATAGGCAAGCTCTTGTTTGGCGAGTACGAGGTCGGCGTCGACCATGATTTTAACTAGATCCTTAAAGCGTACTTTGGGCTCCCAGTCGAGCTGCTTCTTGGCCTTCGCCGGGTCGCCGATCAGGAGGTCGACCTCAGTCGGACGCTCATAGCGCTTGTCGTAGTCCACATATTGCTCCCAGTCGAGGTCGAGAAGGCTAAAGGTCTCCATAACGAAATCTTTCACGGAGTGTGTCTCATTCGTCGCCATCACGTAGTCGTCACCCTTATCCTGCTGGAGCATGAGCCACATGGCCTCGACATATTCCTTGGCGTAGCCCCAGTCACGCTGCGCGTCCAAATTACCCAGGAAGAGCTTGTCTTGGAGGCCGAGCTTGATCCGGGTGGCCGCACGGGTGATCTTGCGCGTCACGAAAGTCTCTCCGCGGCGGGGCGACTCGTGATTAAATAAAATACCGTTGGTCGCATGCATACCGTAGGATTCGCGGTAGTTGACCGTGAGCCAGTAGGCGTAGACCTTGGCACAGCCATAGGGCGAGCGCGGATAGAACGGGGTCTTCTCCGTCTGCGGCACTTCCTGGACCAAGCCAAACATCTCAGAGGAGGAGGCTTGGTAGAAGCGACACTTACCCTCGAGGCCGACCTCGCGAATCGCTTCAAGGAGGCGGAGCGTGCCGAGCCCAGTGACATCCCCCGTGTATTCGGGTACGTCAAAAGAGACTCGGACGTGACTCTGCGCGCCAAGATGGTAAATCTCGTCTGGCTGGAGTTGGTAGAGCAGCTTCATCAACATCACTCCATCGGCCAGATCCCCGTAGTGAAGAAACATCTTTGTGCCGTTGATATGCGGATCCGTGTAGAGGTGATCGATGCGCTGAGTGTTGAAGGTCGAGCAGCGGCGGATGATGCCGTGCACCTCATAACCCTTGTCGAGAAGAAGTTCGGCAAGATAAGAGCCATCTTGCCCAGTGATACCTGTGATGAGTGCTTTTTTCATGATGGAACGAGTATACACCTCTCAAATCAGCCTGTCTTTTCGTATTTACGTATTATTATTTATATATATGCGTAATTAAATATGAAAACGGCACCAAAAACTGTGGCGATCGCCTTCGATCTGAATTTTCGCCATGCGGCGGAAATCTTCAGCGGAGTATCCGATTATGTGGCCGAAGCACATCTGGACTGGCAACTCATGCCGCTCAATTTCGGCTTTGAAGCCCGCCTTATGGATCTGGCTCGTTCTGGGCAACTGTCCGGTGCGCTCGGCACTTTCGTCAGCGACCGCTGGGTCGAGGGGCTCCTTGAAACCGGCGTGCCAGCGATCAACATGTTCCACTTCTCAAAAATCGAAGCTGCACCCACCGTCGGGCCTGACGATTTCGCCACCGGCCGGGCAGCCGCCGAGCACCTGCGCGCGCAAGACGCCGCGAAGTTCGCCTTCTTCGGCGCGGACGGCGTCCACTACACCCGCCTGCGTGAAGCGGGATTCAAAGAAGGGCTGGAAGGCATCAACTACATTGAGCTACGACCAGGACCGAACCTCGCCGAGCAGCTCGACGCATTGAAAAACGAGCCGGAACTGATCGGTATCTTCTGCTCCAACGATCTCTGCGCCCGCGAGCTGATCAGCCTCGCCCGACAAAAAGACTTGCTCTGCGGCAAAGACCTGCTCGTGGTCGGCGTGGACAATGACCCCTCCGAATCGATCTTCGCTGGTATCGGCATCAGTAGCTTCAAGCAACCTATTCGTGAGACTGGCTACT
>DLQD01000097.1:4479-14083 GCA_002480015.1 Opitutia bacterium UBA7441 | reverse complement strand
ATCTGGGGTGGCCTCATTGTTGGCTTCGCTGCCGCCACGATTGCCTTATGGGGCAGTTGGTGGGCGATCATTCCCTACCTTTGCTACGCCGTGCTCTATGCATCGACTTCGGATTCGCGTTGGCATGAGTCCAGCCACGGCACCGTTTTCAAAACCGACTGGATGAACAACGTTCTCTACGAAGTCGCCTCCTTTATGGTGATGCGTGAATCCGTCGTTTGGCGATGGAGCCATACGCGTCACCACAGCGATACCATTATCGTCGGGCGCGACCCAGAAATCGTGGTGCCACGCCCGCCGGACATCAAAGCTCTGATATTAGGCTTCATCAACTACGGCGTCTATCCGACCTATTTCAAAAAGATCGTGCTACACTCTTTCGGTAAAATGACCGAGGATGAGAAGACCTATATTCCAGAGATGGAATTCACCAAGATCACTTCACGCGCCCGTATCTATGTCGCGATCTATGCCCTTGTAATCGCCATCAGCATCGCAACCGGAAGCATTCTTCCGATTTTGCTCATCGGTGGCTGCAATTTATTCGGCACATGGCTGATGCCGATCTACGGTCTCACTCAGCATGCTGGACTCGCCGAAAATGTGTTGGATCACCGCCTTAATTGTCGGACGGTTTACATGAATGTGGTCAATCGCTTCTTGTATTGGAATATGAACTATCACGTGGAGCACCATATGTTTCCACTGGTTCCTTATCATGCACTGCCAGCCCTGCACGATGCGATTAAAGACGACTGCCCGACGCCCTACCCGAACTTAATGACTGCATGGAAAGAAATTATACCAGCGATTTTAAGACAAGTAAAAGACCCGGCCTATCACGTAAAGCGCACACTTCCTGATCCGAAGGAACGTATCGAAGAAGGCATTCCGCACTCACAGGAAACACCTGATGCTGATGGCTGGGTCGAAGTCTGCTCGGCGGCGGATTTGGGCAACGAAGACGTCATTCGTTTCGACCATGCCAAAAAGACCTTCGCACTTTACCGTGATGACTCCGGCAAGCTTTATGCCACCGACGGCATCTGCACGCACGGCAACACCCACCTCGGAGACGGTCTGGTCAAAGGTAAAATCGTCGAGTGTCCCAAGCACAATGGCCGCTTCAATCTCGAAGACGGATCACCCGCTCGCGCTCCGATCTGCCGCGGGCTTGCCACTTATCCCATCGAAGAGCGCAACGGCCGACTTTGGCTGAATGTTGAAAAGTCTGGCGGCGATGGGGCACGTCACCAGAAGACTTACAAGCTGCGTGTCGTCAGCAATACCAGCGTGGCCACCTTCATCAAAGAACTCGTGCTCGAACCGCTGGATGTCAACGAGAAGGTTAGCTTCACTCCGGGCGATTACATGCAGGTCGATATACCGACCTACGAGACGATCGAGTTCCGTGAATTCGACATCCCTGAACCTTACGCCACTGTGTGGGAGCAGCAGCATGTCTTCGACTTACAAGCCAGCAATACCGAAGCCAATCGTCGCAACAACTATTCTCTCGCCAGCAATGGCCAGACCGAACGACAGCTCAAGTTCAACGTGCGCATCGCCACACCGCCACCGGGGCAAGACTGCCCTCCGGGTGTCGGCTCCAGCTATGTCTTCAACCTCAAAGCGGGGGACGAAGTGACTGCCATCGGATCGTTCGGTGATTTTCATATCAAACCCACTCAAAAGGAAATGGTTTACATCGGCGGCGGAGCCGGCATGGCCCCGCTTCGTGCGCACATTACGCAGTTGTTCGAGAATGACCACACCGCACGCAAAGTGAGCTACTGGTATGGCGCTCGATCAAAACAGGAAATCTTTTACCAAGACTACTTCAATCAACTCGCCGAAGCGCACCACAACTTCGACTTCCAACTCGCGCTCTCCGATCCACAACCGGAAGACCACTGGGCGGGCCACACAGGCTTCATTCACGAAGTCGTGCTGATCAACTATCTGGAAAACCACCCCAACCCGAAGGCGGTCGAATTTTACCTATGCGGCCCACCAATGATGATCAAAGCCTGCACCCAAATGCTCACAGCTCTCGGTGTATCCGATGATCAAATCGCCTTTGACGAATTTTAAGACCCTCTAACCAATAGACACATACAGATGCAAACCACACCCTTCGCCAATACTGACATACCAATCTCTCGCGTGGCCTTCGGAGCCATGGGGCTCAACTGCGCCTTCGGTTGCTTTGAAGAAAAAGACCTGATCCGCTCGATCCATCACAGCCTCGATCAAGGCGTCACGATGTTCGACACCGCCCGTTCTTACATGGATTCAGAGCGCATTCTGGGGAAGGCGATTAAAGCATGGAACGGTGCAAAACCATTTATCAATTCAAAGGCGATCCCTTCTGAGGCCAATGGCAATCCGGGCTGGGGCATGCCGAATCCAGTGGATGTGGCCTACCCAAAAGGCTCCATCCGTAAGAGCGTCGAGGAGTCGCTGCGCCAACTCGGGGTGGACTCGATCGACTTGATGCAGCTCCACCAATACTGGGGAAACTTTTATAATGCAGGCACATGGATGGAAGAACTGCAGGCCTTACAAGCCGAGGGCAAGATCCAGCACATCGGTGTCTCGATTGTCGACCATCGCCATGAGACCGCTCTGGAACTCGTCAACTCGGGGCTCATCAGTTCGGTGCAGACGATCATTAATATATTTGACCCGCTCGCGCTTGATAGCCTCGTGCCTGCTTGCCAGAAGAATCAGGTCGCGGTGATCGCTCGCTGCGTCTTAGACGAAGGTGGACTCACTGGTATGCTCAAAGAAGATACCACCTTTGAAGAAGGCGATTTTCGTGAGAAATATTTCATTAACGGCCCGCAAAGCGAATACGTCGCACGCGTTGAGAAGCTCAAGCAATACGTGCCAGAACACGCAGACTCACTCGCCGAACTCGCGATTCGATTTGTGCTGACACACCCGGGCGTCACGACTGCATGTATTTCCATGCACGTCCCGAAGTTTGCCGACGAGAATATCAAAGCAGCAGCCAAGGGGCCCTTGCCTGAGGCAGTCTTCCACGAGATTCGCTGCCATCACCGCTGGTTGCATAATTTATACACTGGTTTCTATTTTCCAGACGCAGTCGACGCTGATACAAAGACAGGCGTGGGTGGCTTCAAGGAAATGAAGAAACGGAGCTTGGATGATGTATAAAACGTCACTAACAATCGAGCTGTGATGTCTATTCATTATGATCAGATCGTCGGTGATGATTTTGCTGGAGAGTTGTGTCCGGATGCGGCGCAGATTGTGCAATCCATTCATGACCCGAATGCGCCCCCCGTGGAAGCCACGGATATCACTGCGGCGCGAGAGGGGCACCTATTTGCAGCGCATGATTTGCCACTGATCACAAATGGACTCAGCGTTGATGATCGTCAGATCGAAGTGGGCGGGCGACGTATCGGCATTCGGGTTTACACGCCGAGTGGGGCAGGGCCTTTTCCCATTTTACTGTTCGCGCATGGTGGTTGTTGGACTTTTTGCAGTCTCAATAGTCATGATCGCATTTGCCGGTTCTACGCAGACGTAGTCGGTTGTGTCGTCGTGTCGGTCGACTATCGGATGGCGCCGGAATATCCGTTTCCGGCCGCGTTGGATGATTTTTACGATGCGCTGATTTGGTGCTTCGAGCATGCTTCGAGCCTGAAGGGAGATCCGGGGCGTGTCGCCGTTGCGGGAGATAGCGCGGGTGGTAATCTTTCAGCCGCGGCTGCGCTACGGCTTCAGTCGCACCCTAAGTATCGGCTGTGCTTACAGGTATTGTTGTATCCCATCTGTGATGCGTCGGCTTTATCAGGTGGTTCGATGGAGCGCTATGCCGATGGATATTTCTTCACTCGAGAGGTCCTTGCATGGACGGCTTCGCTCTATACCAAAGGCAGTGACGTCGCGAATCCGGAAATTTCACCTCAATACGCCACGGTCACTCCGAACTTAGCACCCGCATTGTTTATCATCGCTGAATGCGATATTCTTCGAGACCAGGCGCTCGCTTATGCACAAAAACTTCGTGCCGCAGATATTAAAGTTCATTGTAACTATTACCGCGGCGTGCCACATGCTTTTGTCGCAATGGCTGGTGTGCTGGATTTGGGCAAGCAAGCCTTACAGGACTCAGTTCATTCTCTCAGGCAAGCGTTCACGCAACCGGACTAGATGTCGGCTGATGCTGTTAAACAATCACTTCATATTTCTGATAAAATGATTACTTCAAAACACACCCAAAGGCTGCACTGCGGGCGATTACTCACAAACATAAGATTCAACATATCATGAACACCCAAGCAACTGGCTCATCGTTCTACCTCATCTCCGCCTGTCTGGTGGCCACCCTGGGCGGCATGCTCTTTGGCTACGACACCGGAGTCATCAATGGCTCCCTTCAATTTGTTGAGGCCAAGTTCACCCTGGATGCTGGTATGAAAGGCTTTGCCGCGTCAAGTGCTCTGCTGGCCTGTATTCCCGGAGCGATTTTAGCCGGCTTGTTTGGCGATATGATTGGTCGAAGAAAGACGCTCATGATCTCTGGCCTGTTGTTTTTAATTTCAGCGATCGGGACTGCGCTGCCGAATGACATCAACACGTTTATCATCTTCCGCATCATTGGAGGGATCGGCGTTGGCGCAGCGAGCATGACCAGCCCGATGTATATCGCAGAGATCGCGCCGGCCCGCATCCGTGGCCGGCTCGTTTCTCTGAACCAACTCGCCATTGTCGGCGGCATGTTGATTGTCTATTTTGTGAACTACTTCATCGCGGACGTTGATAATCCCGCATGGAATATCTCCACCGGCTGGAGATGGATGTTCGGCTCTGAGGCTCTTCCAGCTGCCTCACTCTGTATCCTTACCTTCTTTATTCCAGAAACACCACGCTGGCTCAGTATGCATGGTCGAAAGAAAGAGGCGCGTGACATTCTGGTTAAAATCGAGGGCGAGGAAACGGCTGATGCTGAAATGAAAGCCATCGAAGTCTCACTGTCCGAGGAAAAGGCAGGATTCAGTCAACTCTTTACTCCGGCACACTTTAAACTGTTAGCCTTAGGGCTAGGTCTCGCCTTTCTGCAACAAGCGACAGGTATTAATGTCTTCCTCTACTTCGGTTCGGAAATTTTTGGTTCGCTTGGTGGAGAAAAGGTGGATGCCGCCTTGCTCCAGCAAGTCATCGTAGGAGGAGCCAATGTGATCTTCACCCTGATCGCGATCTGGACTGTCGATATTATCGGTAGAAAGCCACTGATGATCATTGGCGCCTCTGGTATGGCGCTCTCGCTCTTTGCCATGGGGAGCGCAGGCATGAAAGGCGATACTGGCAGTGGGCTACTCGTCTGGGTGATTATTTATATTGCCAGCTTCGCACTGAGTCTCGGCCCTGTGGTGTGGGTGCTTCTCTCTGAAATCTTCCCGAATAAAATCCGCTCGCTGGCCATGGCGACATGCACCGTGTTCCTTTGGCTGACGAACTCGGTGGTTTCTCAAACTTTCGTTATGATGGACAAGAACGAAGCACTCGTAGAGAAATACAACCACAGTTTCCCATTCTTCATCTACGGTGGACTCTGTGTCGTCACCGTGTTCTTTGTCTTGTTTTTCGTTAAAGAAACTAAAGGGCGGGCTCTCGAGGAAAACAGGTAAGGCGTTTTTATAGGGGCGATACCGACAAATGGGAAGCCAAGATCGAGTGGCAGTCAGTTTCGGACACTCGCTAGAATCGTCCGCACAAAATACGGGATCGATATGACCGCCGTGTGTGTGGACTCCTTGCCTACTCGCTGCGGCTGTCTTTAGGTAGAATGCCGCTCCGAAAGCCTTTGCTCACGGCTGCTGGGGCATTGGGGACGTTGAGTTTACGGTAGATTTGTTTTACGTGGTCGCCAACGGTGTGTATTCCGATGCCCAATTGATCGGCAATTTGTTTTTTTGATAATCCTTCGCTCAGTAGGGTTAAAGTTTCAAGTTCTCGACTACTCAGCTTGATGCTTACTTTAGCAGTTGAGGACGGCGCATACAGGGCATCTACAATATATTTGGCAACACTGGCGTCCAGTGAGGATCCGCCGTTGGCAACGGTGCGGATCCCTTGGATGATTTCCTCGATCGAGGCGGATTTCAGGAGGTAGCCAGTCGCTCCGGTCTGAATCGCTTTCACGACATCGGCCTCGTAGTCGGACTGCGTGAGCATGATGATCCGTGTCTCGGGGCTGAGTTGTTTGATCTGCGTAATGGCTGCGATGCCGCTCATGCCGGGCAGGTTGATATCCAGTAGGATGATCTGCGGTTTCCCAGGGGCGTCCTGTAGGACTTGCAGGGCTGCTTCGGCGGTTCCGCAGACGGCGTCCAGTTGCAGGTCGGCTGCGTCCGCAAGTGTGAGCTCGATGACTTCCCGATAGCCAGGGTTGTCTTCGACGAGCATGATGTGAATGGGATCTGTCATAATTCGTTGGTTTAACGTTTTCGCCACCAGCGGAGCTTGAGATGCAGGGTGACACGTGAGCCGCCTTCGAGGCTACTAGTGACGTCGACTTGGCCGCCAAGTAATTTGGCACGACGTTGGAGTGAGGCGGGGATGTCTGATCCCAACTGGCCGCTGCCATTGTCAGATACGCTCAGTGTGATTTGTTGCTGGTTGGCCTGGAGACGTATGCTGACTTCGGTGGCGTCGGTGTGGCGACTGATGTTGATTAAGCACTCTTTATAAAACAAAAACAGGTCGGTTTGTGTGCGCGGCTTGAGGCGGGCTAAAATGGCTTCTCCGTCAATCGTCAAGTCGTGCGTCGCGTGGACTAGGATGCGATCGCCGGCCCGTTGCATGTCATTTTTTAAGTTCGTATAAAGCCCTGCAGCCGACTGCATCTCGGTCACATGTCGCACGGCGATACTGGATCGTTTGCTGGTGTTCTCGATGCGCTGTAAGACGTGTTCGGCATCCTCGGGGGAGGTCTTCATTTTTTTTCGGGTCAACTGGCTGAGTAGTCCGATGGTGTGGAGGTTGGCACCCAGTTCGTCGTGCAGGTCCGCGGCAAAGCGCTCTTTGAGTTGAGCTAATTTTCGCATCCGGAGCATACGGTCGAATAAAATCGTGAATCCGATTACGCCTGCCAGAAAAGTGGCTAGCCAAATCATGCGACGCAAATTTTCCTTTTGTCGGGCATAGCGTTTGGTCAGTTCCGCGGACACGAGTGGGCGTTCTGTTTCCAGTTCATGACGAATCGCAAGTTCTTCCAGCCATTGCCGCATCGGTAGAATCTGGCCGAAGATGTTGCGCTGGTCGGTCAGGGTATCCGCGGGGCGTCGATTGTCCACCTGTTCGCCCGGGACTACAAATGGTTTGCCGCTCGCCACATTTTGGTCGGATGAAAAGAGCTCAATTTCGGCAAATCCGATACGTGGAAACGGGCCGTCTTCAAAAATGTAAAGATAGGGTTCCAGAGCGGTCAGTCGCACATAGCGGCAGTGCAGTCCGGATAGGGGCCACATCATGATCGGAGCTGTATCAAAATTCGAATCACACTGGGCTTCCAGTAGAGTGCGGGCATCTGAGAAGTCTGGCTCGTTGGCTCCTTCAACCAGTAGGTGGCGTGGCATGCCGATCCCGCCTGGGGACGCCTGAGGAATCGTGTCGCTTTGGTCGACGGAGTGTAGGTTCAGCTGATCGAGGGGGTAGGTTTGTTGCAGGTCGATGGAAAGCACGAGGGGCCCGTCGGTGGCATTTTTGCGTGGGCTCAGGTAGGCTCGGCTGGGAGTCCCTTGTGCTGAGTTCATCAGGTAGGGTAGGGCTCCGTCGGTCACATATTCAGAGCCCCAGGCCGTCGCGGAGTGGCGGGGGAAGCTGGACGCCTCTACGGGTCTGCGCAAAGCCACGTTGTCTGCTCCGTTGAAGACGAGCAGCTCGGCCAGTTGGATGACATATCTTCCGTCGAAAGCCCGCTGGCTGAGGCGCGTCGCTTCAATCGTGAGGCTCGAAACGGTGTTGCCGTTCAGTGGTATAATGTGCGGGGCGATGCGGTGTCGGTGCTCGTCGGTGAAATTTAGTTCGGCTAGAACTTTGCCGTGTTCGTCGAGGATGCGCAGGGCCTGCGGGAACCCGTCCGGTCGGAAGCCCGTTGCGGGATCTCGTATGATGGTGGGCACCAACACGACTTGATCCACTGGTGTTGCTTCGGCCAGATCGACACGCAGCGATGTTCGATGGTCGGGGCCATCGAACTCTATCGATCGATAGCCGATGGCGCCGAACCCGCCACGCGGCGTATAGCGCGCCAGTTGCTCGAGTTGCGAGTCGATGTCGGATAGACGCTGTTCTAGTTGCGGAAGGGGCAGGGTGGAGGGTGTCCCCGCTGAGTGCGTGGCTGCCATCGACTGTGCGCCAGTCAAAAGGAACAGGGCGCAGACAAGGCAATGGCTGAAGTGGTGAAACATGATGTCGGCAGCCTACACTATTCGCGGGGGAATAGCTAGCCCCCTAAATCTGGGGGGATGACACGATTTCATTTAGGTGTTATGATGCTACCTTCAATCGACCTCAGCTGCACTGACTGTTATAGTGTTTCAAACCATTTTCGCGCGCTTCATTTGGAGTGCGATTCAACCAATAATAAAAACCCATAATATATGACTATGACCTACTCTAAATTTTTAACTTCTTCGGCCGTTGCTGCTGTCATGGCATTCGCTTGTGCGCAGTCCGCCAATGCTCAGACAACTGTCAATTTTACCACACTTTCCTCAGGCGACGGAATTGCTAACTCGCTGCAGGCGAACGGCTCGACTGCAAATTTGACTGTCGCTCAGTCGTTCGTCGGCGGAGATTTTCTCTATGCGATTAGCTACTCAGGACTGGACTTCGATGGGGTTCCTGGCCTCGATACGCTTAGCTTTACTGTGCGGGTTGATGCATATGCGAATGGAACCGTCGTTAATGGTGGTCTAGGTGCATCTTCAGCTACGATTGGATCAAATCCCAGAGATGTGATACTAAGTGCTGGTGCGGGTAATCCTGGAGCATGGGGGACGGCTACCGATACGCTTGTTACTAATAACTCGCTAGTATTCTCAGTGGAGAGTCTCACGGTAAGTTCCGGAGGTGCGCAATTCGACGGATTTTCTAGAGTGTTGATTGAAGAGTCCAGAAGTCTGAACCACGAAATCGTCATTGGACAGGGCACTGGATTGGACGGGTATACTTTCAACAACGACCAGGATGTAACTTTGAATCCTGTTGCTAATCCAAATCTTTATGTTTCAGGAGCTGTTAGTGGTGCCGCTGGCGCTGTTGGTGTTGGAAATGTTGATTTCAGCATCACCGTCGTTCCAGAGCCAAGCTCCTACGCCTTGCTCGGTGGCCTGCTTTCCCTCGGTTTTGTGATGGTGCGTCGCCGTCGATAAATTTTTCATATTAGGGTTACTATAGGGTAAGCCCCGATGTCATGGGCATCGGGGCTTTTTTTGGGGGGAATAGGATTACGCCATGCTTGGATTGGATTATTTACAACAGACACGCGCTCTCATCGGTGCCGTTGCTGTGGGTCTAAGTCTGTCGGTTGCGACGACTGCATGCGTTGCTGACACCACTG
>DLQD01000097.1:0-4364 GCA_002480015.1 Opitutia bacterium UBA7441 | reverse complement strand
AACTCATCGATTCCGTATATGGGAGCAAAGGGGATGGGCTATTGGCCGACGAAAAGTATTATTAATCATTACGTAGCGGATTCTGTTGAGGGGCCGTTTGAACTGGTTGGCACCGCGTTTTCCAGTGAGAGTGCGACGTATCATAATCCACAGATTTCAAAAGTCGGGGATACCTATGTGTTGGTCTTTTTATGGAAGCCGGCCACTCCCGGGAGCTTGCAGACGATCGGGATGGCAACAGCGAAGTCCTTGTATGGCCCGTGGACTGAAAATCCGAATAATCCCATTATTAAGCCGGAGGCCGGCACCTCGAATGCGGCACATGCCTCGAACCCCAGCTTCTTGGAGGATCGGGATGGGAAGTTTCGAATCTACTATAAATCCATGAGCGAAGGCTCTGAATTCAGGGAGATCTCACTCGCGATTGCAGACGAAATCGAGGGGCCTTATCTGGACCATCCCGACAATCCATTAATAAGTTTTAAGCACTTGGAGCGGGATATCGAAGACCCCTATGCGTTCTTTTATAAAGATCGCTACTATATGATTTTGGAAGACCGAATGGATGTGGCCGGGGCTTTGAGCGAGGGAGGCGCAAGCTCTGAGGGAATCAAGCATGGCGGGTTACGGCCGGGGCTTTTGTTTGAGTCAAACGACGGCATTCACTGGGGGAGGCCTGAACTCGGTTATGATACGGATGTCGCTTATTTTGGCGTGAATCTATCGCGTAGTGAACGTCCGCATATTCTCTGGAAATCCGGAGAGCCTGAATACCTGTTCCTCGCGAATCACGGTAGCAAAGCAGCCGGGTTTTATTTAAAAATAAACGCATGGAAAGCTAAGGAGCGGACGAACGAAGACGAAACAGGAGTCAAATTATGAAGCAATCAATTACAGCTGCGGTCATCGCACTCTTTCTAGCGTCCAGCGCTCAAGCCGTGATGTCACTGACGATGGCCGAAGGCATGGATCAAAATGGCGACGGGCAAATTACCTCTAAAGAATATGCGCTCTACTATGATTTGGATTTCGATCGCAGAGATCGAGGCGACGACGGCGTTCTGACTCCTAAAGAATTTACCAATGAAAATTTATTCCGGATTGGGGATCGCAATCAGGATAGTCAACTGACGCGCGACGAGTTTCAGCGTATTTATACACGCAAATTTGCGCAGTATGATACCAATCAAGACGGTCTGATTGCTGGTGCAGAAATTGAACGCGTTCTCGGCTGTGTCACTCAGACCGTCGTTTACTCAAATCGAGACGGCAAGGAACTGACATTGGATATCGATTTGCCGAGCGGGGACGGCCCGTTTCCTGTTGTGGTTTGGGTGCACGGAGGCGGTTGGACCAGTGGCGACAGCAGCGCGTTTGTCAAATTTTCACAGGCGATGACGCTCCAGGGCATTGCAGGGGTGCGTATCAATTACCGACTGGCGAATGCGACGGATGCCGCCACGCTGGAGGATTCACTTTCGGACGTATTGACTTCAATTGAATGGGTGCGCTCTAATGCAGAGACATACCATTTTGACATGAAACGCTTTGGTATTAGCGGCGCTTCGGCTGGTGGACATCTTTCCGCGCTGGCCGCACAGCAGACTCCAGAATGCATTGCCTATGTTGGATATTGTGGCGGCTATGACATGCTCAATCGTGGGGATAGCAGCTGGCCGAGTGCCGGACTATTACGCAGGTTTCTTGGAGGGACTGACGAAGCGACCCTGAAAGCGAGTTCACCGATTTGGCAGATTCGACAATCACCACCCGATACGCTTTTACTTCACGGGACAGCTGACAATATCATCGATCCAGATATTGCAATTAGGTTTGCCGAAGCGCTGCGCTCCCAGGGGGGCACGGTCAAGCTGGTGCTGTTGGAGGGCGCGTCACACGGGATTTGCCACCAGCCTCAACTCAAGCGGCAATGCCTAGCCGAGTCAGAGGCATTTTTGTGCCGCGTCTTCGGGATCGCCCCATAGCGAAGTGGAGATGTGAGCGTTTGAATTATAAAAACATAGAAAACAGGAAAAAGAATAAGACCATGATGAAAATAATCACTATTTCGGCATTAGTCATTGCTGCTTCAGCACAAGCCGCAGAATACCATGTCGCCAAAAACGGAACGAACCGCAATGCGGGTTCTGCGAGTCGCCCATTGCTGACAATCCAAGGGGCGGCCGACCTTGCGCAGCCAGGGGATACCATCACGGTTCATGAAGGCATCTATCGCGAGCGGGTCAATCCACCGCGCGGCGGCAGCTCAGATGATCAACGAATTGTCTATCAGGCTGCGCTCGGCGAGACGGTCGTCATCAAAGGATCCGAAGTCGTGACGGGATGGAGGGAAGTTAAAGATAATGTCTGGACGGTCACATTGCCGAACAGTTTCTTTGGTGAGTTTAATCCGTTTGCCGACCTGATACAGGGGCATTGGTTTGATCCGAAAGGTCGTGAGCACCATACTGGATCGGTCTATTTGAACGGTGAGTGGTTGGTTGAAGCCACGGATCTGGAGTCGGTTCTGGCGGCCCCTGAAGTGGAAGCCGAGCCTCTCTGGTTCGCTCAGGTCGATGAGCGAAATACCACGATCCACGCGCAGTTTGTGAGCGTTGACCCCAATCAAGAACTCGTGGAAGTGAACGCACGTCGGACGGTATTTTATCCCGATCAGCCAGGGCAGAACTACATCACTGTGCGCGGCTTCACGCTGACTCAGGCAGCGACTTCATGGTCACCGCCCACGATGGAGCAGATCGGATTGATCGGCACACATTGGAGTAAGGGCTGGGTGATCGAAAACAACACGATCAACTATTCGGTGTGCGCAGGCCTGACTCTTGGCTTGAGCGATATGGGAGACTACCTTGGGAATCTCACTGGATACACCAATATGATCAAGGACGCGATGGGCAAGGGCGGTTGGAATAAAGAAAACGTCGGCAGTCATCTCGTGCGAGGTAACAAGATTTCCCAATGCGAACAAGCGGGCATTTGCGGCAGTCTAGGCGGCGCATTCAGTGTGATCGAAAACAATGAGATCTCCTACATTCATGTTCGCCAGCTCTTCAAAGGGCAGGAGCAGGGCGGTATCAAGTTACACGGCGCGGTGGATACCGTGGTTCGCAACAACCTAGTGCATCACGCGCCGCGCGCGCTCTGGCTCGATTGGATGGGGCAAGGCGCAGAAGTCAGTGGGAATGTGGCCTTCAATAACTCAACCGATCTTTATCTGGAGGTGAACCACGGGCCGGCATTGGTCGCGAATAATATTCTACTTTCACCACTCGCGGTATCGAGTAAATCGCGTGGGACTGCATTTGTGCATAATTTGTTTGGTGGACGTTTGTCCGCAGGAACGACTACGCGCACGACCCCTTACCTGGAGCCGCATGGAACGCTGGTGGCTGGTTACCATGGCAATGCGCCAGGTGATGACCGCTATTATAATAACATTTATGTGGGGAAGCGCCCTGGCTATCCCATGTTTGTAGGCGAGTATAACGACCCTGAATTACCAGTAACGATGCAGGGCAATTTGTATCTTCGCGGCGAACCGTATGCCGCAGAAGTCGACCCGATGGTTTCTAATCTCAGACCCGATCTGATGCCTGTGCAGAAGCCCGATGGAATCTATCTGGAGTGGGACACTCAGGCGGAGTGGTCGAACGCATCTCGACAAATCGTGACCACCGAACTGCTGGGGTTTGCCGGCGTCTCCGGTGCTCGCTTTGAACAAGCCGACGGCTCGCCCATTCGGGTGGATCGTGATTATCTGGGGCGTTCACGCAATCAACAGAATCCTTCGGTCGGGCCGTTTGAGCTGCCTGCTGGAAAGGTGCAATTGAAAATATGGCCGAAAGAATCAAAATGAAGATGCAGACACGCACAATCACCTGTCGGGCCTTCGCATTATGGACCGTATTCTGTGCGCTTACGCTCTCACCGCTCGCGTTGGAAGCCAAGACGGTTAAGGTCTTCCTGCTCGGAGGTCAGTCGAATATGTTCGGGGTCGGCGGTGTGGCGACGGAGTTGGAGCCGCCCTACAATGCGCCTTTTCGGAAGGTGAAGATTTGGAATTTGAACACAAATCACTGGAAGCCCCTGTCAGCGAAGGGCAGTAAGTTCGGGCCAGAGCTTTCCTTCGGGCACGCCATGGCACAGGCATTCCCTGAGAGCGACATACGCATGGTCAAATATGCCGCGAGTGGCACTGCCTTATACAACGATTGGGCACCGACCAGTGGTGAGCAATACCTTGCTTTTATGAGCACGGCTAGAGCGGCTTTAGCTGAACTGCGTTCGAACAATGTTGATTTCGAGATTGCTGGCATGCTTTGGCTGCAGGGGGAAAGCGATGC